>JABEUO010000200.1 GCA_013044415.1 Acidimicrobiaceae bacterium | reverse complement strand
GATGATCGACAGACCATCGTCCAAAGCCAAACGACGCCTCAAATTGCGGAACGCTGCCACATCTGCTCCAAGCCCCATACCCTCTGTCGTCACTTTTAGTGGCTTTCTTTACCGACACTTCAACCACATAGCTTCTACAGACGTGTAGAGATTGTACTACGAAATTGAGAAAATTCACAAGAACTATTTTGACTCCCGGAGAATAGAGAAAGCAGAAACAGAAAACCGCTGCATAATCCCTGTCCAAAACGACATTGCTGCTTCTAACACCCATGCCAACCAGGTGTTTGAAACGAAACAAAGGCGAAAAGTCCGAGAAACTATTAATACTTACCAGTGTGGTTTCCGCTCACAACTAACGATTGGGCCCGGGATTCAGCACATTAATTACGACGCGTCTAGCGCTTTTCCAAAATCTATTAAAAGTCAAGGGTCTGCGATCACCGCACCCGAACCCAAAGAAAGCCTCTTGCAGAGTAGTACAACGGGTCACACGACCTCGCCGAAACGACCACCTAGCGTCCTCTTTCAGTCCTACCGCCACTTGTTTATCAAACTCGGCGGATACCAACTTGACCCTGCTTGCAAGCGACGATGGATACCCCGGTGAGGTCGCCTCGAGAGACTCGGACACTCCGATTACCTCGATCTATCGGCTCGTGCCCTATCACGCCAAAAAACTATCTCAGCATCTCGGCGACAAATCAAGGCCCCTAAACCTCGACTTCTCACTGCTTCGCCAAATATCCTCCGTCTTCCCCACGACATGAAGCGGAGTGAACTGGCAGATGCCCAGCAAAGGAACTCAAAAGCAACCGAGTTCCTAATAAACCCATGTGAGAGAACTGGCAACCATGGGTTCGGATGGACGCCTTTCAGGTTTTGATCAGAACTTCAGTCGGCAATGGCGCCACAAAAGAGCGCACTGAAAAGGCCATGTGGTGTACAAATCGTCCAAGGGCTTACTCCGTTCGCATTGAAACTACCGACTCATCAGACAATTTGGAGGAGAACAGCTCATCCATTCGTCCACTTGATCCACTGGCCGATCCAAGCCAACCAAACTCGAACCATCGTTAGACAACTTCGCCGATCGGGTTCGCATTGTGGGTCTCCATGAAGGCCTCTCATCTGCAGCCATAAAACACTCAAAGTGACTACCAGCACTTGTCTAAGACTTCAAATGCCAGTCCACTCCGACCGCTGATAGAAGGAAATGGACTGGCAATGCGATTACATAAGCACGATTCCCAGATAGCTGAACCAAAACCTGACAAGCCAGCGTGCTAGTTAAAGCCCTCCATGAATCTGGCGAGCTCGGCCGATCCGGGGCAAAGAGATTCATACGGAAGATCAACCAATGGCGTATCGGTAGTCGAGTTCAACTCATGAACATCGGGTGCATCTTCGTCGATAAAGAGCAGTCCAGTCGGAATCTCACCCCGTAGACGAGCCTGGTTCACGTAGTGCATTGCACCCTCTCTGTCCCTCGGGTCGTAATTAGATGGAAGGGTCCTAAAGGCGAGTGTCGACCCGTCAAACATCTTTACCCTGACGATCCCATCCTCGGGGAGCACCGCGGTGATCTCCCCCGACGGCGGGATATAAACCTGGTCTATCTCCTTGATCTCGTGCTCACGGACGTAGTGGTAGCTCTTGGTAGAACCCTCATGATTATTGAACTGAATGCACGGGGAGATGACGTCTATGAGCGCAAATCCCTTATGCTCTACGGCTGCCTTGATGATCGGGATCAGCTGACCCTTGTCTCCCGAAAAGCTTCGGGCAACAAATGTCGCACCCAAACTGAGAGCCATGATTACCGGATCTATCGGCGGGGTCTCGTTAGCGGCTCCCTTTTTGGCACTCGACCCGACGTCCGCAGTCGCAGAGAACTGGCCCTTAGTCAGGCCATAGACTCCGTTATTTTCGATGACGTAGACCATGTTGACATTTCGCCTCACGGCGTGGACGAAGTGTCCGGCCCCGATAGACAACGAGTCACCGTCACCCGAAATCCCTATATATATTGACGAGCGGTTTGCGGCGTTCGCCCCGGTAACGATCGGAGGCATCCGACCATGTACGGAGTTGAAACCGTGGGCACCCGAGACAAAGTACGTTGGGGTCTTGGACGAGCAGCCGATTCCGCTCAGCTTGGCAATCTTTTCCGGCGGAAGCGAGAGGTCGAAGAAGGCTCTGGTAATAGCAGCGGTAATCGAGTCATGTCCGCAACCGGCGCAGAGGGTCGACATCCCTCCCTCGTAGTCCCTTAGGGTAAGTCCGAGTTCGTTGACCGGCAACGGAGCTAGCGGGATGAGTGGTTTTTTTATCGATGGCATCTAGTTAGTCCTTTATCAGATCTTCGATCCCTTCGACCACCGTCTTGGTGCTCAAAGGGAATCCGCCGTAGGAGAGGACGGAGCGGAGCAGGTTCGGATCCACCCCGAGGTCCAAGATGAGAAGAGAGCGCAGTTGGGCGTCTCGGTTCTGCTCGACGACTATGCAGTTTTCGTGGTCGTCGACAAATTTTCTGACCGATTGATCGAACGGGAAGCCCCTGAGCCTCATGTAGTCGAGGCTCACGCCGCCCTCCTCTAGGATCTCAAGGGCTTCCAACACCGCCGCCTCACAGCTTCCGATTGTGATTACCCCGAGGTTCGAGCCCGGCTTCGACTTGATTATCGGCTCCGGAACATACGATGCCGCCCTTTGGAGTTTCTTTGTCAAGCGATCGACGACATCTTGATAGGCCTCGGGCGACTCGGTATATCCCCCGAAGCGATCGTGGCCCGATCCCCTGGTGAAGTAGGCACCCTTCGAGTCCTTCCCAGGGAGGGTCCTCGATGTGACATAGTCGTCGTCTGGGTCCGAATATCGCAAAAACTTAGGTAGCTCTGCAAGCTGTTCCGAGGTAAGTACCCTGCCTCTGTCCCAGACGTAGTTGTCGTCCCATTCAAGCCTATCGACTACCCAATCATTCATCCCGATGTCGAGGTCGGAGAGCATCATCACCGGGGTTTGAAAGTGCTCCGCCAAGTCAAAGGCCTTTGCCGCAAAGCTGAAGCATTCGTTCGGGTCAGCTGGGAAGAGCAGAACATGCTTGGTATCACCGTGAGACGCGTAGGCACAAGTCATCAGATCGGCCTGCTGGACCCTCGTCGGCATACCGGTCGATGGTCCGGTCCTTTGCACGTTGATGATCACCGCAGGGATCTCGGTGTAGTAGGCGAGTCCGATGATCTCATTCATCAAGGAAATTCCTGGACCCGAGGTTGAGGTAAAGGACCTGGCACCGGCCCAAGCCGCCCCGACCACCATGCCGATTGCGGCAATCTCGTCTTCGGCCTGCAAGACGGCAAAGTTTCTCTTGGTCTCAACCGTCCCATCCGGGAGGGTCACCTGGTAGGTCCGATACCGCTCACAGAGCTTCAGGAAGTTCTCTGCCACCGAAGTAGCGGGCGTGATCGGATACCAACCGGCCACGGTGGCCCCTGCGTACACGCAGCCGAGGGCGGCCGTAGTATTACCGTCGATCAGAATCTTGTTAGCGTTCGCCCCAAGCGGCTCGACACGAATCGGAAGCGGGCAATCGAAATTCGCCTTGGCGTAGTCATAGCCGATCTTGAGTGCTATCTGGTTTGACGATCGAAGCCGCTCATTCTTTTTATACTTCTCGTCGAGCATCTGAGAAACGATCTGATGGTCTAAGTCCAAAAGTGCGCTGACCGCCCCGGCGTAGGCGATGTTCCTCAGTAAGACTCGCTCCTTGGCCTCCGGAAATGGTTCGGTACAGAGATTCGAGAGGGGAACTCCCAGGATGTTGACGTCCTGGCGCATTAGTTCCTTTGGCAGGGGCCAACTCGAATCGTAAAGCAGGTAGCCCCCCGACTTCAACGAAGCCACGTCGTCTTTGTAGGTCTGCCCGTTCATCGCAACTACTAGGTCGAATTCACTCGCCCTTGCGGTGTGGCCCTTTCCATTGACCCTCAGTTCATACCAGGTTGGAAGGCCCTGGATATTGGATGGAAAGAGGTTCTTCCCAGAAACCGGCACGCCCATCCTGAAGATCGACTTGAGGAGCAAGTTGTTCGCACTTGCGGACCCGGTCCCATTTACGTTGGCGAATCTGATTGCAAAATCGTTCACCCCTGCGGTCGCACGGTATCTGCTGATTCGGTTTAAATCCTTCTCTAAATTATCACTAAGCGTCATCTCGCAACCCTTTTACTGCTTTGTCCCGCATAGCCGAGATTCAATGTGAACTTCTCCATGTCCCAAGCCGCGGTCGGGCACCTTTCGGCGCACAATCCACAGTGGACACAGATGTTTTCGTCCTTGACCATGACCCTTCCCGTTTGAGCCAGCTTGTTAGATACATAGACCTGTTGGTCCGTATTTAGCGATGGAACACTCAGCCGGAGGCGCAACTCCTCGAGCACACCGTCCCCGGATGTCATGGTCAAACACTGGACCGGGCAGATGTCGATGCAAGCGTCGCACTCGATACACGAGGAAGCCTTAAAGACCGGCTCTACGTCGCAGTTGAGGCACCTCTCTACCTCGAGTACCGTCTGTTCAACGCTAAAGCCGAGTTCGACCTCCAGTGACAGTTCCGCAAAGCGCTTTGTCAACTCGACGTGGTTCATCTTCTGACGATTGTTGGGGTTGTAGTCGTTGTGGTAACTCCACTCGGTTAGGCCCATCTTCTGGCTAACTAGGTCCATCGACGTCTCGGGTCGTTCCGATAGCGGGATGCCGTTGCAGTAGTTGTCGATCGAAATAGCCGCCTCGTGGCCGTGTGCAACCGCCCAGATGATATTCTTGGGTCCCCACGGTGCGTCTCCACCCATGAAAACGCCATCCAGAGTCGTAGCCATCGTCTTATCGTCGACTACCGGCATTCCCCACTTGTCAAAGTCCATCCCCATGTCACGTTCGATCCATTCGAAAGCGTTCTCCTGGCCGATGGCCAAGATGATGTCATCGCACTCTATGACTACCGAGTCGACAACTTCAGACTTGGTTGCGTCGGAGTTCCATGACAAGATATCGAAGCGCATCCCGATCACCTTGCCATTATCGAGGACGATCTCCTTGGGGGCGTGATTCACCTTAATCTCTATCCCCTCCTCCTCGGCGTCCTCTAACTCCCAGGGAGACGCCTTGAAGAACTCCCTCGGCCGGCGCGCCATAACCTTGACGTCTTTTCCTCCGATTCGCCTCGCGGTCCGGCAGCAGTCCATCGCGGTGTTGCCAACCCCGATCACTAACACCCGCTCACCTACCGACTGGATATGACCAAATGCCACCGACTGGAGCCACTCGATTCCAATATGGATCCTCTCCCGGCCCTCCTCACGCCCCTCGAGGATGAGGTCCTTCCCTTTTGGAGCACCACTGCCGATGAAAATAGCGTCAAATCCCTTGGAGTAAAGGTCCTTTAGACTCTTGATCCGGGTCGAATACTCCATATTTGCACCCATGTCGACTATCGCCGCTATCTCTTGGTCCAGGACCTCAGCGGGAAGGCGAAATGAAGGGATGTTCGTCCTCATCAGCCCGCCGGGGGATGCAGAGGAGTCAAAGATCGTCACGTCATACCCCAGTGGCAAAAGGTCATTTGCCACCGTCAAACTCGCCGGACCCGCCCCGATGCAGGCTACCTTCTTACCATTTTTACTCAACGGCGCCTTAGGCAACATCGAAGAGACGTCGCCCTTTAGATCGGCGGCGACCCTTTTGAGACGGCAAATTGCGACCGGATTGCCATCGACCCTCCCCCTCCTACAGGCTGGCTCGCACGGTCTGTCGCAGGTCCTCCCGAGAATTCCCGGAAAGACATTGGACTTTCGGTTCTCCATATATGCGTCTGCATATCGACCCTGCCCGATGAGCCTTATGTATTCTGGAACGTTGGTATGGGCTGGACACGCCCACTGACAGTCCACTACTTGATGGAAAAAATTCGGATCTTCAATATTGGTAGGTTCCACGACCTATCGCCTCCAAAGTGGCTCAGCTGAAAAGAGCACCCCTCTTAGAAATCCGTAAGAGTCCCAATCGAACTCGGTCGAAACCGAACCCTTTTCAACCGGACCAAAACAGATTGCATTGAGATCCGTCATCCGACTTGGGCAACCTTCAGACGAGCTAGCCGGACTACCCCGTGATCCCCTGGCTGGTATTGATCCCCGAGACGGGAGGGAAAATCTAGCTGCCTGTTGCCTTCACGAAGACGGGTGGACAGAGGTAAATAGGGCCAAAGACAACGAGTTTTCCCCTCGCCGGAATCGCTATCCCCTTGTCCAATAGGTGTCATCGATCAAATGCTACACCTATGTGAAATAATGTGCAGATCGAGTTATCAGAGCGTTAATTTTCCTACCGCCCAGAGACTACGACAAACCATTTCGCTACCCTGAGACGGATATCAATCCGAGGAGCAGAGGGCGATCAGACTTCAAGCTTGCATGCGAAATTACCTCAAATCCGGCACTTAGCAAACAATTGTCCTTGGTCACCTAAAGAGGTGAATCGTCTTCCCTGAACCAGCAACTCTGTCCTGAACTAGCAACCCTGCTTCAGTTCTAGTCAGTTACCGTCGCCTCGGCGAACTGGCTCCGATAGAGCCTGGCAAAGTGACCGTCCCTTTCGAGGAGTTCGTCGTGGCTCCCCGACTCCACGATCCTCCCCTGCTCCATAACTATTATCGTGTCGGCGTTTCTGATGGTCGACAAGCGGTGGGCAATGACAAAACTCGTCCGCCCCTTTCGGAGCCTAGCCATCGCCTCTTGGATGAGCACCTCTGTACGGCTGTCGACGCTACTCGTCGCCTCGTCCAAGATAAGAATCGTCGGATTAGCCAAAAATGCCCTTGCGATCGTCAGGAGCTGTTTCTGCCCGGCGGAGAGATTCGAGGCGTCGCCGTCGAGCATGGTATCATAGCCACCCGGCAGGGTCCTTATGAAGTGGTCGGCGAAGGCCGCCTTTGACGCCTGCTCGACCTCCTCTTCGCTTGCACCACTACGCCCATAGGCGATGTTGTCACGTATCGTCCCAGCAAAGAGCCAGGTATCTTGGAGGACCATCCCATAGACCCGCCTAACCGAGTCTCGGGAGAGGTCTTTGTAGTCGATATCATCGAGTGAGATATCCCCCGAGTTGATCTCGTAGAAGCGCATCAGGAGGTTAACCACCGTCGTCTTTCCGGCACCGGTGGGTCCGACAATGGCGACTGTCTTCCCTTGGAGCACCTCGAGGCTGAAATCTTCGATCAGGGGTTTATCCGACTGGTACCTAAATGAGACCTCTTTGAGATTCACGTGTCCTTCGATCTGGCTAGGAAGATCCACCTGGTCAAAGAGTGGCTCCTCCTCCTCGGCGTCCAGCAGTTCAAATACCCTCTCAGCGGAGGCCAAGCCCGACTGCAACATGTTCATCTGACTGGCTATCTGGGTCATCGGCTGGGTGAACTGCCTCGCATACTGCGTGAAGGCGACGACGTTACCAAAGGACATCGCCCCGGTAGCGACTCGATAACCCCCGATAACCGCAATGATGACGTAATTCACGTTGGAGAAAAACTGCATCATCGGCTGGATGATCCCAGAGTAGAACTGCGCCTTGAAGCTCGCCTGGTACATCTTCTCGTTCAAGCCGTCGAACACCTCCATGGAGCTCTTACGCCTCCCGAAGACCTGGACCAACGAATGGCCGGTATGCATGGCTTCGACGTGGCCGTTGAGCGCCCCGGTATCTCGCCATTGAGATGCAAACTGGACCTGGGACCTCTTAGCGATCCGGGTGGCGCCGATGATCGCCAGCGGGACGGTAATGATCGAGGCGAGAGCTAGGACTGGTGATATCCAAAACATCATCACCAACACGGCAATAATGGTTAGTGCGGAGGTCAAAAGCTGGCTCAGCCCCTGCTGGATCACCGTTGAGATGTTATCGATATCGTTGGTCACCCGGCTCAAAATATCGCCGTGTGGGTGGGAGTCGAAGTAGCTCAACGGCAGCCTGGCGAGCTTCTCTTCGACGTCCCTTCTCATCGTCGAAACGGTCCTTTGCGCCACTCCGGCCATGATGTAGGACTGTGCCCAGCTGAAGAGCGACCCAATGATGTATACCAGTGCCGCAAGTAAGGCCAGATTCTTCAACGAGACGAAGTCGACGCCATTAGAGGGCTTGATCCCCATGGAGGAGATCATCGAGGCGAAGTTCGACTTACCGTGGCTGGCGAGGTACTTGCTGACACAAGCCGCCTGGTTATTGCACTTAGCGAAGAGTTCTTTCACTTGTGAAGTCGAGCCGATGATCCCAGAGAAGATGACATTGATCGCATCCCCCAACAGCTTGGGACCGATTACGGTGAAGGCCACACTTAAGGACCCCAGCGACAGAGCGGCAATCAGCTTGGGTGACTCCGGCTTTAGCCGACCGGCCGAACGCCTGACTGCGAGCTTCGAATCCTTGGTCTTCCTTACCGGGCCGCCCATCCCCCCTAGTCCGCCTGGGCCGCCACCCGGTCTTGCGCCACGTCCTGCTAACATTATGCGGCTCCTTGGGTCTGCTGGGACTCCACTATCTCTCGGTACTCGTTACAGCTCTCCATCAGCTCCCCATGGGTACCAACCCCGACGACCCTGCCGTCATCTAGTACGATGATCTCGTCGGCACCCATGATTGTCGAGACCCGCTGGGCGACTATCACGACCGTCGCACCGGAGAGTTCAGATTTCAATGCGGCACGTAACCGAGCGTCTGTCGCTGCGTCAAGCGCCGAAAAACAGTCGTCGAAGAGGTAGACCGACGGCCTCTTCACCAGTGCCCTGGCGATACATAACCTCTGGCGCTGACCACCCGACACGTTAGTTCCGCCCTGCTCTATCGGAGAATCGAGTCCGTCGGGCATCTCGGATACGAAGTCTTTCCCCTGGGCGATCTCAAGCGCCTTCCAAAGCTCCTCTTCGGTGGCTTCGGGTCGACCGAATCTCAAGTTATCCGCTACGCTACCCGCAAAGAGGTATGAAGACTGTGGGACTATCCCGATGTCACGCCAGAGCGACTCCAGTTCCTGATCGGAGACGTCGACCCCGTTTACCTCGACGCTTCCCGCTGTCGGATCGAAAAACCTCGGGATCAGGTTCAAAAGGGTCGTCTTGCCCGATCCGGTTCCGCCGATTATCGCCGTCGTCTTGTGGGCTTCAATGGAAAAGTTCAAGTCGTGCAGTACCGGCTCTTCGCCCCCGAAGTAGGCGAAGTCGACCTGTTTGAAGTCGACCCGGCCATCTCGGATGGATGGGGTGGTCGGCGAAGCGGGCTCCTTGACCGTCGTCTCGGTCGCCAAAACCCCCTCGATTCGATCCGCACAAGCTATCGCTCGGGGAAGAAGGACCACGACGAAAACTGCGATCATCACCGAGAAGAAGATCTGAGATATGTAGGTTATGAAGGCGACGAGGTTTCCAACCGGCATCTGACCGTTACTAATCAGGTGTCCCCCAAACCAGACCACCGCCACGGTAGATAGGTTGAGGATCGCCATAAGTGTCGGCATCGCCAAGGCGAAGACCCTGTTAATGCTGAGTGCGGTAGCGGTGAGGTCGGCGTTGGCCCCTTCGAACCTCACCTCCTCCTCGCGGGTTTTAATGAAGGCCCGAATAACCCTGATCCCGGTGATCTGCTCCCTGAGGATCTGGTTAATCTTGTCTATCTTGAGCTGCATCGATTGAAACCGAGGTACTACCGTCCGGATCATTATGGTGAGGACTAGCGCCATCATTGGGACGACGACCACGATGACCAATGAGAGGTGTACGTCCTCCCTCAAGGCCATCAGAATTCCACCAACACCCATTATCGGAGCCATAACCATCATCGTCAGGGCAACCTGGACAAAGAGCTGGATCTGCTGGACGTCGTTGGTGTTCATGGTGATTAGGGCCGGAGTCGAAAAGTGGACCATGTCGTGTTCGGAAAAGGACTGGACCCGATCAAAGATCAGCCTCCGCAAGTCTCGACCTATCCCCATCGAGGTCCGGGAGGCAAAGTAGACCGCAACGACCGAGATCGCCCCGAGCAAGAGGGTTATCCCGACCATAACCCCACCGGTTCGCCAGATATAGCCGAGGTTGCCGGTCACGACTCCGTCGTTAATCAAGTTTGCATTGAGGTTAGGAAGGTAAAGGTTCCCGACGGTCTGGATCGCTATCAGAGCCATAACCAGAGATATCGCCCGGTAGTAAGGCTTTGAAACCTTCAGCAGTAGACGCCACAGCATTCACCCTCAATTCAACGCTTTTCAAAAAAGACCCCTATGAGACCCTAGCTAACAGCAAGGAAAACTAAGTTTCACCCCTGCCACATTTCTGACAAAGTCCCCGCCGAGGGGATCAACAATCCGATCGTCTACTCCCATCCACTAGGCCGACGAGCCAGCGTCAGACCTTTCGACTTTGGCTCCGCCACCCCAGGTCGATCTAGCCCTCCACTTGGAAAACTTCGAATAGCACTCGGCCAGAAGATGATTAATGTCAAAAAGAGCTACCTCCAGGTTAGAGAAACAGGGGGCGCATTCGGCTCTATCTCGAGCGCCCGCCTCCAATTACCGTCCTTTGGCGAATAGAACTGGACTAAGTCCCCAAAGAACCCCTAGTCGAGAAGTGCCACTAGCAACACAAACCTCTACCAAACAGCTAGCCAATCAACACGGGGGACTACATGGGGGACAACATGGGGGACAACACGGCGAGAAACTTGGCCAACAGGGTGCCTTTTTGCGGCGATAGGACTTGCACTGATATCGCAACGGTGGTAGCTTTTGCATTCAGTTGTCACGAGGTGCCCCATAGTCGGCTATTGGCCGTGGGGAGAATCGGGAATCCGGTTTAATTCCGGAGCGGGCCCGCCACTGTAATCGGGGAGCCTGCGCCCATGGTGCCACTGGGGTTTACCCCGGGAAGGCGGGCGCTGGTAGTGATCCGAGAGCCAGGAGACCGGCCTCGTTGACCACGATAGCTACCCGTGGAACCGGTAGCCGAGTACGGAGGCATAACTATGTCCCTTGATTCTGACGCAGTGACGTCCGGATTTGTTACGCAAAAGAGCGGAACGCGCTCAAATCAGCCTTGGAAGCCCGAATCATACGGCATCGAAGAGGTCATCGACGCCGACCGGAAGGGAAAAGCGAGCGATCTCTTCTGGCTCTGGATGGCGGCCAACCTCGGGCTAATCGCAGTCGTCTACGGGGCGATCATGGCGGCGATGTCCCTCGACCCCCTCCAGGCGATAATGGTCGGGATTGTTGCGGCCATCGGGTCCTTTATACCGGTCGGCATCTTGAGCATCGCAGGTAAAAGGGGAGGCGAACCGATGCTCGCACTCTCCCGCCGGGTCTTTGGGGGTGGGCTCAACAGGGGGCCAGCCCTCGCAAGCTGGCTCAGCCTCGTCGGTTGGGAGACGATTACCGCAGTGGTGGCGACGGAGGCGATCCTTACCATCTTTGGCGCAAGTATCCGACACGGAGAGAGAACCGTGATTGCGGTACTGATCCTGGCGGGGATTGTCACCATATCGCTTCTGGCGAGTCGCCTTGGGCACGCCACGATCGTTGTGATCCAGACGATCACAGCCTGGGTATTTGGACTAGCGACGGTTGCTATGGCCGTGCTCATCTCGACGAGGATCTCACTATCGCCCGCTCATGTGACACACCCTGCCCCCTTCGCCATGCTGCTCGTGGCGGGCTCGGTAATAGCGGCTAGCGGCGGAGTGAGTTGGGTCAACGTGAGTGCAGACTACTCCCGGTATCTCCCTCGATCGGAGGGATCATTTAAAGTGGCGGCCTTCACCGCCCTTGGAGCCGGGATTCCCTTTGCGGCCCTGGTCATCTTTGGCTACTTTCTAGCCCAGTCCGTCACCTCGCTCGCTTCGAGTGCAAACCCGATCGGGGCGATCCGGACCATCCTGCCGGTTTGGGCGACTGTTCCATACCTAATCTTGGCGATCGCTGGCCTGCTGGCCCAGATGATCCTGGGCCTCTACTCCTCGGGACTCAGTCTTTTGGCCTTGGGAGTTCGCTTGGAGCGTTCAAAGACGGTACTGGTCGATGCTGCGGTAGTAATCGTTGCGGGTGCTTGGATCGTCGCTAGGCCAGGATCGGTCCTTTCAACCCTGGTCAGCCTGGTAGAGCTACTTGCGGTACCAATCAGTGCCTGGGCGATGATATTCGGACTCGGGATGGTGGATTCTAAGGTCTGGTCCAAAGAATCGATCCGGGGCTCTTCAAATAACTGGCGGGCGATCACCGCTTGGCTAATCGGCGATCTTCTCGGATTCGCATGGACGAGCTCTTCCCTCTATACCGGCCCTTTGGCGAAAGGGTCAATCGGCCAAGACGGTCTCGGCTTCGCAGCGGGAGCAGTAGCAGCAGCCGTTTTATACTGCCTATTTCTCTTGTCAAGCAATCTATTCACTAACAAGGCAAGGGCTGGATCGAGGTAGCCACGGATCTCTTTGCTTAGCTCTGAGGTAGCTTAATTCTGAGGTAGCTTAATTCTGAGGTAGATGGCCGAGGGCACCCGCCCCCGGCCATCCCTCGGCCATCCCTCGGTCATCCATCGGCCACTTTTCACCCCTGAGACTATCCGACTAGACGAGGCCGGTAGGAAAGTCATCACCGAGGTCGTCTGGGTTGATCTCCTCTAGGGTCTCTCCCATCGTCTCTGGGAAGAATAAGAGTACGACAACCGACAGTATGATCGGCCCGACCATTAAAAGTGCGATCGGGGTACCGTAGGACATCCCCCTCGCCCTACCCACGCCGACGAGGATTAGCCCAACCGCAGATCCAATCCTCCCGGCTACGGTCGCAATCACATTCGCACCCGAGCGGAGCTTGGTCGGAAATAACTCTGGGCCGAAGACAGATATTGCGGGGACACCAAAGGTGCCGGCTATCGAACCGAGTGTCCCAAATATGATCAGCCAGTAACCAGAGGTGACGAAGGCGAGGCCGAAGAGCAACCCGCCAACGGCGAGGCCCAGCGATGCCACCCCCCTTCGACCCCTGGTCTCAGATAGTCGACTCCCTAATGCGAGGCCGATACCGGCTGGGAGGTTCGTGAAGAGGGTAAATAACGATACCTGATACGGAAGGTAGTGCCTATTGACCGTCAGGTACTGGTTACGAAACTGAGATGCGGGGATAAAGAAGATATTCACGAGGGCCGCTGCGACACTTATCAGTATGAGCCTGGAGCGTAGCTTTGGATGATTGAGCTCTTTTAGGGACCTCGACCGACTTGCGTGTTGGAACCTCTCAGACTCCGCCAGCCTCTTCACCGACCACAACAAGGCTAGCGCAAAGATGGTGATGAAAAAGAGTACCCGCCACATCCAGTCGGTTATTCCCAGCGTCGAGACGAGTGCTGCGCAGGTCCCCGCACCGAGGGCGGTAGGGAGGATTAGAAATCCCATCGCCCATGCCCTCGCCTTAGACTCGACCGACTCGGCTACCAGTACTACCACTACCAGGGTCACCGTCGTCGCCGCCGCCTTAGCGAGGATCTGGAAAACACCCAACACGAATGCATTTGGAGAGAAGCCAATTACCACCGTCGCTGCGATAGCGGCTACAAAGGACCACTTCAAAACGGCGACCCGCCCCAAGCGATCCGCCAGCCGGGTTGCTGGAATCGCAATCAGTACGTCGAACCTCGATGCCCCGAGGAGGACCGCCTGTGCAAAGGAGCTCGCATGTAGGCTCCCCGCTCCGAATGCGAGGGTCTGCCCTAAAAGGGTGGCGCAGTAGGCAACCACGAGGGTGATCCAAAATGCGAGGCCCAGGGTGACAAGGCTCGCAGGGGATATCGGAGCGGGGGGCAAAAAGGAGGCCAACTTCGAATTCGCCTTGGTGAGCAACCTCCGGTAGAGGGGAGCAAAGAGCCAGTTGAGCCCGGGAACCCAGAGCTCGAACTCGATCCTGTCGGGTTCGTCCGAAGAAGCCGCCGGTGTTCGCCTATACCTCCTAAAGGGACCTTCGAGTTGGACGAAGGAACCTTGAGACTCCCCTTCTACTAGCCAAGAGCTAACGATTGGCCCTCGGTTCGCAGCATAGCTATCGAGGAAGCTCAATGGTCTCTTGGTATCGCTCGAATCCACCGCTACACGCTAATGGGCAAAAGGGTCAACCGACAATTGTTCGCTTGGGGTTCTCTAATTCACCTTTGGCCTGAGCTTCTCATCTTGTGGTGGTCGGACAGAACCAAAAACACCCTGATCTAGCCTCCGTTAGCTATCCAATGCGCGCTAGCTACTCGATTTCGAAGATCGCAGGTTGGTCCTTCTCCTAAAGATGCCGAATCCTAGGCCCAAGGCAACAACGACTACCCCTCCGGTCAGCCAGTAGATAACCGAATCGGAGGAACTATTGGTCGGAAAGGCCGCGCCCTTTATCGGCGGGACGAACATATCGGTCGCCGCCAACGGTGTAATCGTCGGTGTAGCGCCTACTCCCCCCTGGACCGATGCACCCCCGACGACGAGGACGGCATTGTTAGGCAGAACGACGGCGGTGGCGAAGGCTACCTGGTTTGGCAGGCTTGCAGCCGGGGTCCAAACTCCTGTTGTCGGGTTGAGAATTTCGCTAGAGGAGAGCGAGTTGTTGGCATTTATCCCCCCGACCACGAGCACCATGTCGTTTGCCAAGGCGACAGCGGCCGAGTCGATCCTCGGTACGTTCATCCCATCGGTGGTCTTCCAGGTTCCATCCTTGGCGATATATAAATCCCCGGTAACACCGTCGCCGAGGACCAAGACATTCCCATTTGCCAAGGTTACCGCGCTCGCCTGCGCCCGGGGTTGGCTCATCGAGGGTGCTCCGGTCCAAGACCCCGTCGTAGGGTTGAAGATCTCTGCGCTCCCTAGGGGACCAACAGGACCCTGACCCCCCGCCACCAGCACCGAACCGTCCGGCAGGAGGGCCCCCGCAGCGAACGCCCTCGGGGTGGTGATATCTGCGGCCTTGCTCCAAGAGTTACTCGCCGGGTGGTAGACCTCGCTCGAAGCTATCGGATTGTGGCTTGCATCTATGCCCCCGGTTACAAAGACGTCGCCATTTTTGAGTAGCACCGAAGTCGCAAATGACCTTGCCGTCGCCATTGGAGCGGAGTTTGTCCAGCTGTTCGTATTCGGGTTATAGATCTCGGTCGAGGCCAAGGGCTTCTGGTTCGAACCCGTCCCACCAAATATCAAGACGTCGCCATTTTTCAAGAGTTGATAGGACGCCCCGATTCGCGCTTGGTTCATCGGTGGGACGGACGACCAGCTGTTGGTCTTCCAATGGTAGAGTTCGGCGCTAGCTAGTATCTTGGTACTCGATGCTCCCCCTGCGACCAGGACATTTCCATCGTTTAGCCTGACGACGGTGGCGTACTCATGAGCCTTGGGCATGGTAGTTACCTGTTTCCAAGACCCAATTGTCGGCAGGTAGCTACCTCCGCCGCCCTTCGCCGAAGGGTTAAGGGGGACGACGGTGGTCGGCGGTGAGGCCCCATTGGTGGTCGAAGTCACCGGTGGTACGGTGGTGGAAGAGACGTGTCCCTTCCGATTGTTGTGGGCAATTCTCCTTTCGGAGAGGGCAACAAACTCGGCTGCGCCTTCGCGCCTACGAAGTCGATAGGAAGCTGGCTGGACGGTGGTGTTTCCATTGAAGTAGAAGGTCACCGTGTACCCGCCCCCGCTTAGGGCGATGTTTCCGCTACTCACCGCAAAACCGGTCGTTGGAACGTTGAAGCTCATCGAGGTCGACTGCCACTGGTAGTTACAGGGGTAGGGAATCGGAACCACCTTGGTGTAGCAGGTGGACTGGGCGATATAAGCGGAGACATTGAGCCCAAGGCTACCCGACAGCGACCCACTTATGGCTGAAGTCGATAGGTCGAGGGCGGCACTTGCGTTCAGGTAGCCCCCGACTTTTAGGTCCGGCCCGATATTGGATGACCCCGGGCCGAGGGCCAATGACCCCGAAACTTTAAATTTGAACGACAGCGGCGAGCTTGAACCTTGGATATCGATGCTCGCTGGTCCGATAGTAATTGGTCCGGGAAGGTTGATAGTACTAACCGACGCCGCCATCTTGAAACTCGGAGGTGATATGCCGATATCCGCTTCAGCCTGGATGTTGACGCTATAGATGCTGGCGTTGAAGCCTATCGAAAATCCCGCCGGGTAGTAAGTCGAGTTCATCACCACGGGGAACGGCGCAGCGTAGAAGTGGGCGTAGTAGATCTGTAGCACCTGTGGTTGGTTAAAGGCACTGAGTGGCTCTAGGGCCGGAGTGGTAGCACCTTTTGACCCGATGGTAAAGCTGAGTAGGGGCGGGTTCAGGTTGAAAGCAAAGCTGATGTTGGCACCCTCTTGATAACCGATGGCCGTTGCGATCGAGGTGGGGAGGCTTGATATGCTCCCCGAAAATCCGATATTCGGTAGAAGTGGGTCAAATGAGATTCCACCAACTAATTGGGCACAGTTGACCGTCAGGTTTGATATGCCAAACGCCCCGGTCCACGGGGTACCTCCACTCGTGCCGCACTGGCCAATGGTCACTCCGATATTTATCGAAGCGTCGCTCGATACCATCACCTGCCCCGATACAGCGACGCTGGACGTAGGCCCCGATGGCGTCGTCGAGGGGACGTTCAAGGTACCTTGCATGCCGACCCCGAAGTCGACGACCCCTCCGAGGATCTGGATCTTCAAATAACCGGAGTCGAGGACCAGTGAGGCCTGTCCCGAGCTAAACAGGGTCATCCCGGCGCCAAAAGATGTCGCCACCTTCAAGGTGTAAGAACTGGACTGGAAGTCAGCCCTCCCGGTGGCTACCAATCCCGTACCGCTAGGAAGGTGGATGTTTGCGTAGCCGAGTGCGCTCACGACGCTCTGGGGTAGGGTTAGGTCAAGTGCGAAGTTGAGTCCCTTGCTCAGGGCGATACTTCCGATACTTGGGCTACCGGTATCGAAGCTCGCTACTCCCTGGCTCGCATAGAAGAGGTAGGCATTATTGCCTACCGATCCCAAAAATGAACTTAGGTCGATAGTCCCACCTACGACAAATGCTCCCCCCGATTCAAAGGCGAGTGAAAAGACCTGCGAGAATGACCCACCCGAGGGCATGGTCACAGAAAGGGTTACCTGCCCCATCACCGAGTAGCTTCCGTTAGTTTCGACTAAGGAGATCGTCGGTGCGCTAACTTCAATGGCCCCACCAGCGGCGCTGAATCCCAAGGCGGAGAAGTCGGCACTGAGCGACAAGGAGTTGTGCACCAGGTCGAAACAGCCCGCAGCCGAAACCGACTGGCTGTTCCCGGCGATTGAAGCTTGAAAGCTGCCGTTTATCGCGAGGAAGAGGTCGCCAGAGTTGACCAGTGTGCAACCATTTGGCGCCAAGCCGTTGCCTATCTCGACCGAATTGACACTGAACACCGCACCCTGGCCGATCTGAAACAGCGGCTGCGTCCCGACTCCCGACGCTTGGATGTCGAGCCCTAGGGTCCCGTTGGAATCGCTGAAGGTTCCGGTCACCGCTGCTGAGATAACTGCGTCTGGTGCTGGGGTCCAATTGGCCGCCTCTCCCGAGACCGAGACCTTCCAATTGGACATCGAGGAGAGAGATCCACTGAGGGTCAGCGACCCGAGCCCGTCCACCGACGCAGTGCCCTGAAGGCTCAACCCGGTATTAGAGAGGTCAAAGGTGACGTTTGAAAAGCTCAGTTGGGATAGCGAAGGTATCGGGGAGAATGGTCCCGGCATCGACCCCGAGACCGAGGCGGTCAATGTCCCACCGGAACCAGACGAGGTAGAGGGGGTCCGAGTCACACTACCCGACAGATTGAGGGTTGTCCCAAAGACGCTAAGGCCGTCGACCGAAGCGCTTCCAGCGATCGATCCGTCGGATGCGATTGTGACCTGCAGTGAGACCGAGGCGGACTGTGAACCCACAATCGGGATCGTTCCAGTGGCATTGAAGGTGAGGCTGTCTGCAACGTAGGACAAGGACGCCCCGGTGATACCCCCGCCTCCAGGGAGTTCCAGGAACGGGAAGTTAGCCGGGGCAGAAATCGACGCAGTCACAACCGGCGAAGAACCCGGAGCCCAACTAGCACTAAATAGCAGGGTCCCTCCGGTTGAGATACTTATCCCCGCTGCGTCAAGGGCAGAGACCACGACGGCGGGAGGCGTATAGAGGGCGTAGACATTGAGACCTGGGGAGAGGTCGACGGTGCCGATGCCGGACATATTGGTGTTATATCCGGTCACTGCTGCGGTGGAGTATGCGAAGAACCCACTAAGTGGAACACCGATGCTCGAGAGATTGAGCCCGCTGATCGCTATCAGCAGGCTGGAGCCGGAGAGTGAGAGGCTGACGGCTAGCGGTTGACTAGCGGTACCGCCGAGCTGTGGGATGATCGCCGAAGCGGCTCCGCTGACGTCTAGCGGGAGCCCTACCCCACCGGTGACGGTCAGACTGGCGAGGCTAATCGTCACCCCACTTGCGACGTTCACATTCAACGGAGCGGAACTCGGAGTTAGCTCCAATCCGACGAGGCCGGTATGGAGGTCGAGTGTTCCATCTACGGGAACAGGTATCCCGCCGCTAGATCCGAGTGCCGCCGAACCCTGCACGATCAAGGTTGGATCGACCGGATACGGAAGCGCTAGGGCGGAGGAGCAGTTTGGCTTGGCCTTATAGGCCAGTGCGATGCAGTCGAGGTATAACGAGACGCCACTCTGGGGATTCCAGGCCACCAAGGGTGCCTTCCCCGAAGCCGCAGGGTATCCCGCCTCGATGTCGTAGCTAAACTGCCCCGACG
>JABEUO010000199.1 GCA_013044415.1 Acidimicrobiaceae bacterium | reverse complement strand
TATGTCTTAACTATGCCAAGTCAATAATGCCAAGTCAATAATGCCAAGTCAATAATGCCAAGTCAATAATGCCAAGTCAATAATGCCAAGTCAATAATGTCGAGGAAGGAAAAGCTAGATGGCAAGTCTGCTCCCACTTAAAGTAGGCGATACCGTATCATTCACTAAAACGATCGCCGAGTCCGATGTCTACCTCTTTGCCGGTATCACTGGAGATTTCAGCCAGATGCATACCAATGAGGAATTCATGAAGTCGACCCCGTATAAAACTCGGATCGTGCACGGAGTCTTGGCATTTGCGCTGGGTTCGACGGCGTCTACGATGATTCAACTTCAGGCCCGGGCTCAAATACCAAGTCTCTCCTATGGATACGACAGGTTGCGCTTTATAAAGCCGGTATATTTCGGCGATACGCTCACGGCTAAGTACACCATTACCGACCTAGACGAGGAGCAATTAAAGACATACGCAAGTGTTGAGATCTTTAACCAACGCGACGAACTGTGCGTCGTTGCAACGCACATTCTTAAGTTCATAGCGCTTGGACAGCAGGCGTAGTCGGTGCCGGAGGGGCTGGTAAGCTCGGTAAATTCGCCTTGAATGGTCCGTCCGACGGAGCATCAAACAGACCTGTTTGCTTATACCAGGGCACCATCATGCTGCCCAATTTGGGGCTAAATTCCCCTGGCCCGGTATTGCCCACTCCTGCGACCTAGTAGATAGTAAAGTTTGCTGGTTCGTGTGTGTCAAAAATAAGTCGGCCTGAAAAGGACCATAGCAGAGGGCCAGCGCCTGGCGATGCTTGGTGTGGTCCCTACAGCAAGTCACTTTGAGAGTCTTAGGCAAGCACCCCTTGTCAGAAAGCGGGTTCCTTTCACTCAAGTTGGCTAGGTGGTCCGATCATCAAGTGGACGGTTTCTACTGGTGACGTCGAGCTAGTTTCGAGAATCAATTAGCGGACGAGCTAATGGAGGAGTGGGTTGCTTCGATTCCAATCGACCCCCCTAGGTCCTGGGTGACGTCCGCGATACGAGGTGCCGCCAAGGTGTTCCCGATGATGAATTGGAAATAAGACATCCGAACGTCTTTCGATCTCTTATGTCGAATAAATCTAAATAAAGTAGGGGTATTCTCCTGCCAATCGAATGATCACCTAGCCGCAGACTCGTTTTGCACCAGTGGGCGTGTCGCTTTACCGGACGAGTACGCAGTTAGTAGATCGCCCTTGTACCGATTGCGTGCTTGAACGATCCTTTTCGTGTTTTACCTATACCTACCCTGCAAGGTGGGTTTTCGGTTCTAACCTGTGATACTCCTGAATAGGGATAAGCAGGCTGAGGTATCTTTCGGCCCTCACGACGGGGTTCAAAACGATGTTGTAGTCAACCCGTCGAGCGTTGACTTGACCAGAGGAATTGAAGTACGGCAATACCTTGTGTCTATAGCGGATCCCACGCAGGGTGGGATCTGAAATGTCATGGTCCCGGTTCAGGGATTAATTCCCTAGTCATTGTGAATTAGTTTCAAAAAAAGATAAAAATCTCTTGTCATCATGTGGTTTTCTTGATAGCTTTCTCATGTTGCATTTGGGTGGGGATGGAGAAAAGCAATGAAGCGGGGGACAGGGGATGGCCATCGCCAAAAGTGGTTATGGCTTCGGCTGATTTCAGCTGTATTCGTACTCTCTTCCGTTTTAGTGGGTTGGTTAGTGATCTCCGGCCCGGCATACGGGTCTCCAGCGACTGCTGCTTCGAGGGACTCGAACGGAAAAGTCCACGAGGTTAGTAGTAGACAACTCGGCGGCCAATACGGAGCTAATACCGACCAAAGTTCAGGAATTGGTTCGACCGATAACAGTTCGCATTCCGATTCGGGCAATACCGCAGTAGGCGCAGACAATCAAGCGGCAATACCAACGCCTTCGATTTCGTCCTTGACTTTTTCTTTGGCGAGTGCTGGAGCAACCGCTCCTCAAACTGTTACTTACACGGAACCGAGTACTTTGGTGCCTTTTAGTTTCCCTTCGGTCTTTTTGTCCCCAACTGCTGGCCGCTTTATGCTTCAAAACAACTGCTCCGGGCTCGTATTGAAGACTGCACAAAAGTGCTCTATCCAGGTGACTTCGGAGCAAGAAAAGACGGGCACGACCTGGGCGACTTTGGAGGTAATTGGATTTCCGTCGCTCGATGTGTCGCTCCGGGAGACCGATGAGGTAATGACCCCAGCACCACCGAGCTCGGTGAGTGCAGTCGCGACCCAAGGAGGCGCTATCGTCTCGGCTGTGATCGCCAGGGCAGAAAATGGCGTTGCACCAGTCACCAGTGTCACTGTTACGCCCCACGACATCACAACTAATACAGTCGGAACTTCAGTCGTTGAGCAGGTGGCAAGCGGTTATGTCGGAACCGTAACCGTATCGGTAACTGGGCTGCCAGCTAACGTCTATGACTTTAGTGTCATTGTGTCGAATAGCTTTGGATCGAGCATTGCTGTTACCACGAACACGGTTACCGTCGTTCCTTTGCCTTCCAGCCCACCGCAGTTGAGCCCACCTCCAGCGCCAACCCCTCCTCCGGATCCCCCGGTAAATGTCCCGGTAGTCACGCCATCTCTAGCTTCAACTGCACCCGCCAGCCCACCGACCACGGTCTCCAAGGTGATTGCGGCACCTATAGTTGCTGCTAGAAGTTCTCAGCCGGTGATCTATTCGTTCGGGCCTACCAGCCAACCAGCTGTGGCTTCCCCCAGCCAGCCACCGTCGTATATCCACATATCCGAGTATTCAATTGGCCCACTCGAACCAGCTGTGCACGGAGCAATAATCTTTTACCTGTCTCAAACTTCAGGTATCCCCGGTTCAATGATTACCCTCCTCGACCGGGCGCTACCCATAGGGTGTGTGCGACCAATGGTACTTTTTGGTAATCAGGTTGTAGCTACTCCTACCCCGGTCGGTGGTTTGCTGCCCAGGTTAAGAATTGCAGTCCCTGGAGACGCCGTCTCTGGCCCCGCGGCGATCACTGTGACCTGTATTGGTGCACCCGCCACCGCTAGGACGGTGGACTTTATGGTCTATGTTCCATCGGTTCACCTAGGCATGCTGTCTACCGCCATATTGTTGCCGTCGCAGATCTCCTTCTCGGCTAAGTCGTTAGCAAAGAGCGCTGCCGTCGCCGCTTTGGCGATTCCGTTCGTCGCGTTCCCGACGGAGTTTCTAAATGCGACCCTAGAGGAGCACGAAGACGACCTCATCGCCCTACGGAATCGATTCCGCAGAAAGAAGGGTTCAACTGGTGGGGGAATCACCAGCAAGATATCGAATAATGTCCGCCTCAGCGGAGTGCTATTGGTGAGTGCTCTCTTGTATGGCCTATTGGATCCGAAATTTAGCTTCAACGAGTCGTCGCTACTCATTTTTTTGGGTCTTTTAGTTGGCCTTACGGTCATTACCATGGCCACCGACCTTCCAGCTGCACTTTACCTTCGGCGCAAGGACCCCGAGGCTAAAGTTCAAGGTCATGTATTACCTGGGGCTATCGGGATCGCTGCAGTCTGTGTTGTGATAAGCCGTGCACTGCACTTTGAGCCGGGATATCTCTACGGGATGGTTGCGGGTCTGCAAGTAGCCAACAAGATCAAGATTTCTGAAAGCGACAGTGGGAAGGCCCAGGTTCTTTCCTTCATGACTACCCTTGCGGTAGCGTTAGCTGCCTGGCTCGCCAGACAGCCGCTTAGCTCTTGGACACATTCGACCCACGCGAGTGTCGTAGCCGTCGGGGTCGATGCGGCACTGGTTTCAATATTCATAGCGGGCGTGCAAGGTGTGCTAATCAGTCTTTTGCCGCTCCGCTACCTGCCTGGAAGGGACATCTTCAAGTGGAACAGGGCTGTATGGGCAGTCTTGTTGGGAATTTCTGCCTTTATATTCTTCCATCTGCTGTTGGGACAGGGATCTAGCTACGTAGGTACTATAAACGGGACAATTGCAGCGGCCATATTCACCGGACTTTTTGTCGGTACAACCATATTCGCTTGGATCTTTTTCGCCATCCGCGATCGGAAGCGTGAGGCAAAAGGTGCAGATGATCCCGAATGGGAAGCCAAAGAAGACGAGGATCGGGTCTCATTCAGCCTCTCAAGCGCTAGTGGTTCCCAAAGCGAAGATGAATAGCCGTATCGGATTGAACCAACCATAGCGCAAACCCCTTCCGTAAGAAGGGCTTGCAACAGTTGTCGCAACGATGCACTAGAACAAGATCTAATGAATTTGCGTGAGTGGGCACTGTCCCAAGGCAGACATCCTCAGACGGCATACAAGTCGCATCGGAGAGGGAAGATGCCCGTCGTAGCGCGTAAAGTTGGCAAGCTAATTTTGGTCGGAGATTTAGAACCCTAAGAGTCAAAGCACGGATCATCGGCTATCTACGCACGAGTCTTATCGTCTGACCAAAAGCCAGACCTAGACCGACAGGTGGCGAGGGTCTTGACATGGGCAACAGAAAATGGATACAAGATCGACAAAGTGGTTACCGAGGTCGGCTCAGCCCTCAATGGCCATCGTCGTCAATCCCTGGCACTCTTAGGAGACCCCAATGTCACGACGATTCTGGTCGAGCATCGTGATCGGTTCTGTCGGTTCGGAGTTGACTATGTGGAGACAGCCCTTGGTGCTCGGTCAAGAAGTCTCCCTATCAGGTTGGTTGCGATCGACCCGAGCCGAGGTGGACGATGATCTCGTCCGCGATATCACGGAGTTACTCACATCGGTTTGCGAGCGTCTCTATGGTCGTCGTTCGGCATCAAAAAAGGCCTAACGAGCTATTGAGGCGGTGTGTGAATGATTGCGGTAATGCGAACAAAAGCACAGGCTCAGAAGGTAGCCGATCTCACCGGAGGTCAGGTTATCTCCAACGGCGCCAAGCCTACAATCAAGGGTGCACTCCCTGGAGATTTCGAGAAATACCGTTCCTCGGTGGAATCGGTCAGTGTCTTGTTCCAACTATGCGATGATGCTGGCAAGTCGGTCCCGAGCGGTTGGACGCTTATCGGCGCAACCTTTGAGGTCGAGTGGCCAAAAGATCCACAGGTAGCATCTGGTATCCGTTCTCACTTTGACACTAGACACTTCGCCTACAACTGGGCTCTAGCCAAGGTCAAGTCAGACATGGACGCCAAGAAAGAGAACTCAGACCATAAATCGATACCATGGACTCTTGAGGCACTTCGTAAAGAGTGGAACCAAGAGAAGAACGAGATCGCTCCTTGGTCGGGAGATAACTCCAAAGGGGCATACTCATCGGGGATTGCCGATCTGGTGCAGGCACTATCGAATTGGTCGCAGTCCAAGCGAGGCCAGCGCAAGGGTAAGAGGGTCGGCTTTCCTAAGTTCGCCAGCAAGCGCACAGACCCTGGTAGAGTTCGTTTTACCACTGGAGCTATGCGCTTTGAGGATGATCGACGCACCATTGTATTGCCAACTATCGGCGGACTACGTTCTAAAGAAGACACCCGCAGAGTACAGCGCCACCTGGCCAAGAACAACGCCCGGCTGCTTAACTGCACCCTCTCAGAGAGGCCTAACCCGATATTGCGGGGATGGCATGCATACTTCCGACATGGAAACTCGTCAAGGAAGTTCAAGTTGATAAACAGCTATATCCACGAACGGATGGCTCTCCTGGCTAGTAACAAGTGCGGACTTCACGGGCGCAACTGGGACACTCGTTTTAACCACGGGTGGCTCATGAGCCTTGGAATGTACCGACTATCTGGACGGATTGCAAATGAGTCTGC
>JABEUO010000198.1 GCA_013044415.1 Acidimicrobiaceae bacterium | reverse complement strand
GCAGCAAGATTGCCGCTGCCACGGATTGGTCACCGACTATTTCGATCGATCAGACCCTAACGGAAATCCTAGGATTTTGGCGAGATCGGTTACGGGAGATATAGCCCCTTTGGTGCACGCCTTGGTCGCCTTATTGACAAATCCGAGGCCAAGCACCAAGCTCCCAACTGCAATGTTTATCAGCTTGTCTAGCTCATCGGGGATCAAGTGGTTCGAATTGGCCATATCCGGAATACTAGTGCGCCAAGAAGTGGAATTTGGTTAACCTCCGCAGGCTTCGAAGTGGGTTTTGGGCAATCATCCCAGATCAACGGGCATTTGTACTACCGGTTCTTTATTGCGGTTATTTCTACTAATCGACAAAGCTTTCTGCCGTGGTAGCCTTTGTAACCTGATGCTTCAAGCTCCGTTAGTTGTCACGGTTGTAGTGGCTCATGACCCAGGGGAGTGGTTTGATGAGTGCCTAGTATCACTGGCGCACTCTAACTACCCGAATCTCGAATTCATAGTCGTGGACAATGCGAGCACGCATCCATTGAATGAGAGGGTCGAAAGCTATCTGCCGGCCGCCAAGTTGGTTCGAATAGAGAAGGACGAAGGCTTCGCCAAGGCCTGTAACTTTGCCGTCCGTGAGGTCACTGGAGCAACCCACCTCGTCTTCTGTCACGACGACATCGCCCTTGCTCCGGACGCAGTCACCGAGATGATGGAGGTTGCATACGCCGAAAACGCCGGAATAGTCACCCCAAAGATCGTGGTTTGGGATTCGCCTAGGCAGATACTCCAGCTGGGCCTCGATTTGGATAAGACCGGGGCGGTTGCGGCGAGGGTGGACGTTGGCGACCTTGACCAGGCGCAGTACGACCAGGTTGAGGAGGTATTTGTCGCCCCCGGAGGGTGTTTTTTGATCCGCCAGGACCTCTTCGAAGCGATGGAAGGATTCGACGAAAAGATAAGGATCTTCTACGAAGACGTAGACCTATCGTGGAGGGCTCATCTACTCGGAGCACGGGTAGTGACCGCTCCGTCGGCAAAGGTTCGACACCTCCTCGTCGCATCGCATACCCCGCACTTGCCTAGGCGGAGGCGCTCCGGGCGCTTTTCCAGCGGGCGAAGCGGGATGGTTCATTCCCAGAGGGTCTACTACGCTCGCAAAAATCAGCTCAGGGTTTTGCTTAAAGACGCAAACCCGAAACAGCGCAAAGGCCTTCTATTTCGATTCCTGATCCTGTCACTGGTTGAGGCGACCTTCTTTTTGCTCACCGGGAGGCCAAAGTTAGCGGCGTCGGTCATCGCTGCGATTACTTGGAATTTTCGGCTCCGCTCTGACATAAAGACCAGACGCCGTGAACTGGTGTCCAAGAGTATTTCCAGCGACCTATACCAGGTAAATTTCATCTCAGGAAGTGCCCGACTTGCGGCCTATTTTACATCCCGCCGGGCGATCAAAAGGCTCGAGAAATCACTTCATTCAAAGTCCCTACCCGAGACTAAAATGGAGACTCCACACAAGCCCGACCTAGTCCAGCAGGAATCGCATCGTCTCTACAATAGGGCCTTGTCGAGGGTAGCGTCGGCTTTCGTTTGGGTTGTTGCCATAGCATTCTTAATTGGCACCCGTTCGCTACTTTTTGGGCACATCCCTCTACTCGGATCGATGGCACCGATACCCTCACCAGGTTATCTCTTCTCGCACTACTTCTCCTCGAGCTACCCTACGGTACTTTTTGGTCACCAACCCGCCCCAACTAGCTGGTTGCTCCTAGGGGTATTGGACCTCTTAGTTCTCGGTGACGGTACTCTCGGGCTGCACCTAATCATCTTCTTGTCACCATGGGTCGGTGCACTGGGTATCTATAAGTTCGTTGCCATCCGGAGGGGCCGGGATTCGGCCAAGATTGCAGCCGGGATCTTCCTTGCCCTCCCCCTTTTCCATCAGGCGCTTCTGAACTCTTCGCTGACCACCGTGGAGGCGTTGGCTATCACTCCCTGGGTCTATTTCATGCTAGTTCGTGCCAGAAGTACGATGACTAATTCACGACGTCAGATGCGGCGGGCTCATTTAGCGGCTGGTCTCATACTCGCAATAGCTGGAGCAATCTCACCATCTCTGTGGATAGTGATCGTCTTGTCGGTGCTTTTTCTATCCCTTCCATTCCTTATCAGCAAGGGTCAGAGCTACCTATTTGGGACCTTGCGGACTATGGGGATAGTCGCACTAGTCTCCTTCATACTCAATATCCCTTGGTCGGTCGGCCTGCTTTTGCCTGGACACCCCGCTGCCTCGATCTTTGGGGATCTCCCTCCAGCCGACATCGGGATAGTCCATATTCTCAGCTTTGGCAATGTCGGTTCGAACGGCTCCTTTTTGGTCAGCGTGCTATTCCTCTTTGGCGTGCTGACCCCATTTATTGCAAAGGGCCGCAGGGCCACCGAAGCGTCTGTCATACTTATGGAGCTATGCCTCGTTTTGCTCTTCGGGCTGTTGAGTTCTATGGGCATCTTGGGGGTGACCCCGATTTCCCTCTCACTCATCGAGGTAGTGGCGGGGGTGATCCTGCTCGATCTGGTGGCTATCGGAATCCAGGCGACGATACTCGACCTGAAGGCCTACTCCTTAGGGTTGCGGCAACCCCTCACAGCGGCGCTTATTTTGTCAATTCTCGCAGGAGTGGTCTTTGTGGCCCCGGGGATATTTTCCGGGACGATGGGCCTTGCACCTCGAGGGTATGCCACGAGCGTCTCATTTCTCCCCCAACTATCCACTAACACAAACGTTTTATGGCTCGGTTCACCGACCAACCTGCCAGTTGGTTCATTTCGGCTCGCAACCGGCTTAGCGCTAAACGTCCTGCCATCAGCTGGGATAGATCAGACGTCCGAGGTAGTCCCGCCTCGCGTCGAAGGACTTTTGACAATTGAGAGAGCGGTTGAATCGGCAATATCTGGCTATGAGGTCAAATTAGGATCCATACTCGCATCGAATGGGGTCGGTTACGTTGTGATTCCCCAGGGGATAGGTAGGGGGCAGTACTTCTTGGGCAGCGACCTCGACTTGGTACTAGAGCGTCAATTGGACCTCAAGCAGTTGTTGGTCGACCCGGCCCTCGTCGCATTCCAGGTCGTACCCCCGGTCAAGCAGACCACGGGGATTGTGGGCGGCTCGCCATTTCTGGCCCTCATTGACTTCTTTGGAATAATCGGGCAGTTAGTCGCTTTGGGACTCGTACTGTTGGCCCTGTTGAGGAAGCGCTCATTTCTGCTCGATGCCAATGGCGAGGCGATGGTAAAAAATATCCTCCGTCATTTCGGTTTCAATAGACCAACCTTGGGAGTCACCGGGGCGAGTTCCAAAGCATCCCCAGAGGACTCCGTTGCGACCGAGGATACCTCAGTCGGCCCCGAGCAAGCCCACCATCTGGCCGATCATAAAGGGCATAATGAAACCGGCGATGGCCTGTCGGAACTTTCCAGTAGTACTGGAGACGGCGATGCTTAGATCGGTCAGTAGAATCGTTCCTCCTGGTCTAGGCGGATAGTGGTGGTAAAGCTGAAGAGTAAAAAGAACGCCCTAAAAAGCCAGCGGACTACTTGGATAATGGTCATAATATCTGTGGCAATTATCGCCTTGGGGTTCGGGATCCAAAAGCTAGCGGTGAGTAGGGTCAGCTCGCAGCAGGCCTTTTCCTTGGCCGGATCACCCCTCGGGCCAGCCGGCTTGTCAATTCCGGCCGTCAGTATCGGTGGCTCAACCTCCAGTTGGTACTGCGTATGGCCCAACCCTACGAGGCAGAAGGCGGTTGGGCGGATTGAATTTATTAACCTTGGTGGGCAGAAGGCTGAGATTGGCCTCTACTACAAGGGGGCTACCAAGGCGATTTCGAAGCTGGTTGTCCCTGGAAAGTCCATCGACAAGATCGACCTCGGGTTGTTTTCAAATCAAAGTGCAGGCGGGGTCGGGATCGTCGCTCGAGGGGGTGAGGTCGCGGTGGCGGTGGAACTCACCACCCCACAAGGTAACGTGGCGGCACCGTGCCAGGCGACCCCGGGCTTTTATTGGGTGTTGCAAGATGGGGCTACCACTTCTGGTACCCACTTCAAGGTGGCGATCTTTAATCCCTTGCAGACTACGGCGGTCCTCGACATCAGACTCCTCTCTCCTTCGGGGGTTACCGACCTCGGAACCCTGCAGGGAATCGTCGTTCGACCCGGTGGAACCTTTGGTTTCGACCTCTCCAAGCGCTTTCCCGGTCACCAAAATGTAGTCGTTGAAGTTAGGGCTAGGTCGGGCAGTATCGTCGTCTCTGGACTAAGCCAGTATCAAACACCAACAAATATCGGTGCTTCATTGTTGCTCGGGGTCAATAGGCCGTCATCCAAGTGGTATCTGCCGTCTCTAACCAACTCGCCGGGTGTATCGACCAAGTTGATAATTTTCAACCCCTCCACCTCGGTGGTAAATGCTAACGTTGCCGTGGTGGGGTCTTTGGGGAAGGTCGGAGTGATTGCGGGTACGGGTGTAGGTGGGAGTCACTTTTCCCAGACCATAGAGCCACAGTCATTTATCGTAGTAAACCTCTCCTCCTCGACTTCTCTTCCTCAAGCCTCGGCTTATGGGGTCTCGGTGAGCGATTCTGGGGTTGGTCTCGTGGTCTCGACGGATGTGGTAGTTCCGATCGCCGGTCAGCCCTCGGCTGCCTACTCGGAACTGGGGTATTCGGTCCCCGCCAAAGAGTGGATCACCTTTCAAGGCGAGCCTCCGAGTGGATCCGGCCTAGCCATACAGGATGCCAACGGTGGCGGCAACGGCGGGAGCTACTCATTGGAGGCAATAACGGCCACCAATTCGCCGCCGTCGGCGGTCCAATCGGTTGAAACCAAGGCAAAAGCCAACATCGTGAAGTCCTCCAAAGGAACCCTCCATGGTGGAGTAACTGTTGCCAAAGGACAGATCGCCCTTGTATCGCTAGGCTCCCAAGGAACCTTCGCCGTTCGGGTGCGAATGGCCAATCCTGCGGTTGTGGTACCGATCTCGCAGGGGAGTATCGCCTCACAGCTCAATTCGATGGCATTTCCAGTTCGTGGGTGACCCTGAACTAGGCGTGCTAGTAGGCTAGCATCTAGCTCATGGCGAGTTACGGACTTACGATACCCCTTAATGAGATACCTTTATCGGGGCATAAAGAGTTTCTGAAAGAAGCCCTTTCACTTGGCTATAAGGAGCTATGGTCCGCCGAAACAGCTGGCTACGACGCTTTTTCCCCGCTAGTGCTCGCCGCTGATTGGGTGCCTGAGATGAAAATTGGCACAGCAATTGTCCCCGCCTTCACCAGGGGGCCAGCGACGATTGCTATGTCGGCCGCTTCGTTGGCCAACCTCGCTCCCGGCCGTTTTACCCTCGGGGTGGGTGCGTCCTCTAACGTAATCGTAAAGTCCTGGAACGGGTTGGATTTTGAACGGCCATACCAAAAGACCCGTGATCTCGTCAGGTTTTTAAAGATGGCTCTGGAGGGGGAGAAGGTTTCCCACGCCTTCGAGACCTTCGAGATCGAGGGATTTAGACTGACCAATCCCCCGGCGAAGGCCCCAGAGATACTAGTAGCGGCGCTCAGGGAGCAGATGCTCAAGATGGCCGGGAGGGAGGCGGATGGGGCTATCATCAACTGGCTCTCTTCCTCCGATGCAAAAAAGGTGGTGCCCCTGGTCGGAGATGGGAAAAAGGTGGTAGCGAGGGTCTTTGTCGCTCCGAGCGAGGACGCAAAGACCGTGAGGAGCCAGGCGCGATACGCTATAGCGGCCTATCTCAACGTGCCAGTCTATCGCGAGTTCCATAGGTGGCTAGGCAGGGGGGATTCCCTGACTGGGATGTGGGAGGCCTGGGAGGCGGGGGAGAGGAAGGCCGCCGTTGCGGCCATCCCCGATGAGGTGGTCGATGATCTCGTAGTACACGGGACTCCTGCCGATTGTCGTAGAAAGATTGAGGCGTATTTCGATGCCGGGGTTGAGGTCGTGGCGGTAGCGGTCCTTCCTTACGGGGTATCAGAGGTCGAAGGTGCGAGGCTTCTCTCACCGAAAGACGGAGCGAGCCTGTGAGGTGCCGAATTTCTATGCCATAACTTAGAGGCCATAACTTAGGGGCCATAACTTAGACCGTAGTTCAGGTTCCTGATTCAAGCCTCAACCAGCCTACCAGCGCATTTGTGGTAATCGAAGCGAAAAGTTATGACTACATGTATCCGAGGCGGTGCGAAGTACCCAAGAGCTCGAATGCTTGTTTCTGAAGTGTCGTTGGAG
>JABEUO010000035.1 GCA_013044415.1 Acidimicrobiaceae bacterium | reverse complement strand
TCGATTACTAGGTCAGGATCCAAAGGGGCCTCGTAGGGGTCGTCATATCCGGTGAGTCCGCTGATTTCGCCGGCTATCGCCCGGCGGTAAAGCCCCTTCGTATCGCGAGCTATCAGAACGTCTAGGTCCGCATGGACGTGTATTTCGAACCTCCTTCTGCTCCTTGAGAGTGCCCTATCTCGCGATTCGCGATAGGGACTTATAGCGGAGACGAGGACCAGAACTGAATTTCTTGACAGTAAGTGAGCCAGATAGCCCAGTCGGCTCACCTGGAGGTCTCGGTCGGCCTTGGTGAACCCAAGATCAGGAGAGAGCTCATTACGGATCTCGTCACCGTCCAGTACCTCGACTGCGACGCCTCTGTCCTGGAGTACTCTAAGAACGCCGGTGGCGATTGTCGATTTTCCGGCACCCGATGGCCCAGTAAACCAGATGACCGGTGCGTCAAAGACTTTAGCTGGTGGCATAATTCTCCTTTTTTGCTTTGGGAATCTTAGTGAAACTTTTCGTAGTATCAGGTATTAGATGGATATAGAAAAATAGTGATGTAATACGACAAATGGGTGATTTTTTCGCTCTATAGATCTTTTCGCTAGCTCGCTTTTTGCGAGGTATTAAGGCCTGTTATTCGACAACGGAGTGCTTGTTCAGCGTCGTGCCAGTTGTATCCGAATGTGGAATGCCCATCGGCGATCAAGGTACTGCGCATCTCGGCCAGTCCCTGGAGGACTTCGAAGTCCGTGGTAGTAATAGTGGCGGCAAGTCGGTTCGCCAACGACTTAGCAAACGACGGTGACGCACCGGATGTGGAGACCGCTAAGGTGATGCCCGGCTGAGGAGTCCTCGTTGACATGTGGTAGAAGTCGCATGTCTCCTTTTCGTCGAGGGTGTTCAAGAAGAAGCCGCAGACCGACCTCCATCTGAATAACCATGAATTGACCCTTGGGTTGCGGTCGGTAGCTATCACCACCCGAGCGGTGAAGAGTTCTCTGATCGAGGGCCGTTCTTTTTTAACCAGGCGAATGCCGCCTTCGGGGTTGGGTCGAAGGTTAGCGGAGTAGAGGACGACTTTTGCCCCTTCATGGATCAGGGAATAGGCCCTGTCGAGTGCCTCCTGGGAGCTACCAATAACCAGGACTTTCACTCCGGATAGCCGCAATGAGACTATCATCGGGCGGCCTCCGAGGTGCTTGTGCGGATCCTGACCCTTGGTGTCGGCCTGAGGGTTTCGATCAGCTCACGCGGCTGACGGTTTACAAAGTCGCCGAAGGATTCGCCTTTGAATCGATTGTCCCTATATTGCTTGAGGGTCGGAGTAAGTACGTCTACCAGCGACTGACGATCTACATCTTTGACGAAGAGACTGCCAAGGCGTGTTCCCTGGCGGTCGGCGCCGAGGTAGATGTCGTAAGAGCGCTTAGACCTTCCGACGATTCCAATTTCTGCCAAATACGGCCTGGCACAACCGTTAGGGCAGCCGGTCATCCTTACTTCAATGGCCTGATCCGCTAGATCAAGTTCCTCCAGACGTTCGGTTAACTCGGCGAGGAAAAAGGGGAGATATCGTTCAGACTCCGCTAAAGCGAGCCCACATGTCGGAAGTGCGACACAGGCGAATGATTCTCTGAAGACCTTCGGTTGGGAGTTAGCATCCAGTTCTGGGAGGTCCTGGAGGATCTTGAAGAAGTCTGGCTTTAAATGAGCGGGTATCTCTTTTAGGAGTAGGTCCCCCTTGGCGGTGACCGCCAATTTAGGACTTGCCAGCTTAACTAGCCGCCTGATGGTGGTTAGATAGAAGAGACCGGGTGTATCCTTTATCCGGCCCGATGGGAGCTTTACCCCGAAGTCGAAGTGACCATCGATATCATTTGTCACACCAAGGTGGTCGGTGGTCTGTGAGAAGGTATCCGGAATAGCTGGGTCAACTCTGATACCACTTAGTCGCTCCACCTCCTTGCGGACAGTTTCAACCCCCCAGCGGTCAACTAGATATTTGAACCTCGCGTGTGACCTGTCGCGCCGATCGCCATTGTCCCTTTGGATCGAGATTATTGCGTCAGCGACCCCAAAGATATCCTTTCGATCGACCTCCCCAAGGAGGTCCGCCAACCTAGCGAAGGTGGACTCATCCGACGCTGATCGTCCCATTCCTCCACCCACATAGATCCTCACCCTATTCGGGTCGTCCTCGTCGATGACAATGCCGAGGTCGCAGGATAAGACGTCAGTGCAGTTGTCGGAAGACCGGGCTAGGCCTATCTTGAACTTTCTTGGAAGCATCGCTTCTCCGTAAACCGAGGTGTCGATGCCTGGGGCGCCAATTATCTCGTTAGGAATCCTTTCTCCATCAACCCAAAGCTCAAGATATGCATCAGAGGGTGCCTTGTATCGCAACGATATCTTTTTTGCTAACTCGGATAACCCGACGTCATCGAGGCCACTTGGTGAGCTCGGGCAGGCGGTGACGTTTCGAACTACATCTCCGCAGCCACCCCAGGTTGTCAGGAGGTTCTGACTGATCCTCTTAAGAAGTACCTCAAGGTCGGATTTGACAACGAAATGGAACTGGATTCCCTGACGGGTGGTCAGCCTGAGGGCAGCGTTACTAAATTCTCCCGCTAGAGAATCGATGGCAAGGTACTGTTCGGCGCTAATGACACCTCCGGGAAGGGCGATTCTGATCATGCAGATATGCTCGATTTCTAGCCTTGCCCGCACTCTCTCCTTGCGGAGGTCCCTATTGTCCTGGGCGTATACTCCGTGGAATTTCAGGATCTGTTCATTATCTGAAGAAAACGAACTGAGGCCATTATGGAGCTCGTCGGCAATCGAACCGCGTAGGCCGTTGGAAGACTCCTTGATAAGTTCCACGGATGACTTATCAACGCTGGTTCCCTGGTCTTCGGTTAGCCCCACTGTAACTCCAATTGTCTCAATTCCTGACTAATATGATCAACATTATAAACTATAGGAGTACACATCCACCTTCGAGCATCCGCAATGGGATCATTCGTCAGCTTTACCTCGCTGAACTGGACTTTTGGAGACAAAAAAACCTTTGGATCGAATTGGTGTCGACGGAATCGGCAAGGTGATTCGATTACTAGCCGACCTCGATGCCCGAAACGGGCCGAATGTTTCCAACGCTAAGTCATGGCAAAACCGAAGGATGGCTAATCAAATTCATGGTGGCAAGCGCACGTTCTGTCTCAGCCTGAGCTTCGGCAGTTCCCCCTGGGGCGGGTTCGCTTAACCTAAGGATTCGGTTATATACATCGCTGGGTGAGTGATCGTTGGATTCAGTAATTCGATCATTTTGCTGTTACAATGGTCACACTCGCTGGCGATCTGGGTTGGGTTTTCATTTTGCTTGAAGCGCTCACCGAAGGGGTCTTAATTGCCTAGGACCAGGGAAGTTGTTGGATTAGCTGCTGATAAGCCGGCGTCGCTCACTACTCTGTCGCGCTTCGGTGGGGACTGTGACCTAAAGGGGGCTAGGGACGAGTTTCTTACCACCGCCGACACTAGTTTAGGCGTACGTCGGGTGGTCATGGAGTCCTGGCAGAGGTCCCTCGACGCAGGTGTGGACGCTGAGGGCAGATCGCTACCTCCAGTTGAGCAGGACCAAGGTGCCTTTTTGGCCAAGCGTGAAGCACACCCACTATCCGACCTGATGGGACTGATCAGGGGTCTTCTCGGTGAGGTCAGTTCTGACTCAGAAAACCTACTCGCCGTGGCCGATGAGTCCGGTTGTCTAATGTGGGTGGAGGGCCATGGTAGTTCTCTGAGGCAAGCTTCGAGGATGAACTTTGTAGAAGGAGCCCTCTGGGACGAAGAGCATGCCGGTACGAATGCCCCGGGTACATCCCTCAGGATAGGTTCTCCGGTTCAGATTCATCCAAGCGAGCACTATAGCGATCCAGTTAGATCGTGGGCGTGTGCCGCCGCACCGATTAGAGACCCCGACTCTAACCAAGTCTTGGGTAGCATAGATTTGACCGGAAACGAGATGGTTTCGAGTCCCTACTGCTTGGCGTTGGTAAAGGCGGCATCGGCGACCTGTCAGGCAGAAATCAAGGCAAAGAGGAACCAGCTGACTTCTAAGTTCGCCTCGTTGTTTCAAAGGGCAGACCGCAAGGTCGGGTCGGCACTTCTGGATGGCCACGGCGTCGTAATCGCTTCGTCTCCGGAATGTTGGATTTCTGGCAGACTCCAACTTAATACCGCTAAGGGAAGTGCACTTCTACCTAACGGCAACGAGGTACCCCTCGAGAGGTTGTCTGGCGGGGAGGGGTATTTCCTGCGAGGGGAGATATCTCCTTCAATGGTCGAGGTTTGTATAGAGACCATGGGCAGAAAGGAGGCGGTAGTTCGCTTTCTGGGCCAGGAGATCAAGCTTTCCTGCCGACAGAGTGAAATAGCGGTAATTTTGGCCCTTAATCCGAAAGGGGTCACCGCTGAGCAGGTAGCGGTATTCCTCTATGGGAGTGAGGTAAGTCCGGTTACCGTGCGAGCAGAGATGTCGAGATTGCGGAAGTTACTAGGGCCAAAAGTGGTCGGTTCCAAGCCGTATAGATTTCTGTTTCCAGTGCGCCTGGACTTCGTCTCATTGAGGGAACAGCTTAGGCAGGGGAGGGTGAGCGAAGCGGTCGAAAATTACGTCGGACCCGTGTTAGGAAACTCTGACTCGCCGTTTATCGCCGAAGAAAGAATGAACCTTGAGTGGCAGCTCAGGGCGGCGGTTCTCAACCAAGGGGACCTGGAGAGCTTGGACCGCTGGGCTAGTGGTACTTGGGCTCGCTATGACGTCGAGTTGTTCCAGCGCATTGCGGACCTCCACCCACGCGACCACTCAAGACGCGCCACCGCGTTGGCGCGAGTTGAGCTAATCCGAAGGACCTATCGCCGGAGTTAGCCGTCGCTGATAGGTGATACGTTGATAGTCCAAGGCCAAAAAGCCTCTGCGGCAACCAGGGCAACCTTTAGCTGCTCTGGCTCGGACGTATTTCTAGATTGGTCATTCTGCCTCGAGTGGATCGAGGTCAAAAAGTCAAGTGTGGGCTTGTACCTTTTAGTGAAAGCTGCCAGTGGAGTTGACCTGGCGACAAACGAACAATCTTGGTCTGGGTAGGCCCTGGAGCAAGAAAAAGGCTCAATCGTGGGCTTTGAGATGTGCCTATGGTACTCTTGACCGATTCAAGATCCGAAGTAGATTAGCTCGTCGTCGCTAAGCAGCCGTGACCGTATTAGAAACCGAACACCCATTGGTGCTTCTAGCGAAAACCCGGCCCCACGACCTTTGACGACGTCCACGGTCAGATGGGTATGTTTCCAATATTCGAACTGCGACTTTGACATCCACATGGCTACGTAGCGCCCATCGCCAAGATCGAGATCGCCGAGTTTTACATCTGAGTCGCCGAGGATAAACTCGCCCTCCAGGAAGCACATGGGCGAGCTACCGTCGCAGCATCCACCTGACTGGTGGACCATGAGTGGACCGTTAGCGTCGAAGAGGCGACGGAATACTTCCGCCGCCTCATCGCTAACCGCCACTCTGGACGGACCGGCCAAGTTAGAAGAAACCTAACTTGTTTGGCGAGTAACTCACCAGCATATTTTTCGTCTGCTGGTAGTGATCTAGCATCATCTTGTGGGTTTCACGCCCGATACCGGACTGCTTGTAGCCTCCGAATGCTGCGTGAGCAGGATACGAGTGGTAATTGTTGATCCACACTCTTCCGGCTTGAATCCCGCGACCAAGGCGATAGGCGGTATTTATGTCACGGGTCCAAACACCCGAACCCAGACCGTAGAGGGTGTCATTGGCGATAGACAGGGCGTCATCGTAATCCTTGAACTGTGTTACCGACACGACTGGTCCGAAGATCTCTTCCTGGAAGATACGCATCTTGTTGTGGCCGTAAAAGACCGTTGGCGTGACATAGTACCCATCGGCGAGATCTCCTTTTAGTTCGCATCGCTCCCCCCCGGTCAGCACCTGGGCACCTTCGGCCTTTCCGATTTCAATGTAGGAAAGGATCTTCTCTAGTTGGTCGTTGCTGGCTTGTGCTCCGATCATGGTCTCGGTGTCGAGCGGGTTACCCTGCTTGACAGCCTTGGTCCGCTCTAAAGCATCGGCGATGAAAGAGTCATATATCGAGGCCTGGATGAGGGCACGAGATGGGCAGGTGCAAACTTCACCCTGGTTGAGGGCGAACATTGTGAAGCCTTCTAGAGCTTTGTCGTAAAAGGAGTCCCGCGCACTCGCTACGTCCTCGAAGAAGATATTGGGACTCTTCCCTCCGAGCTCTAGGGTCACCGGGATAATGTTCTGGCTCGCGTACTGCATGATCAATCTACCGGTGGTCGTCTCGCCGGTAAATGCTACCTTGGCGATCCTCGGGTGTGAGGCGAGTGGCTTTCCGGCTTCGAGGCCGAATCCGTTTACGATATTCAAAACTCCTGCTGGAAGGATGTCTCCGAGTAACTCGATAAGCACGAGTATCGAGACAGGAGTCTGCTCCGCTGGCTTCAATACTATTGCGTTTCCGGCAGCCAGGGCGGGTGCGATCTTCCATGCGGCCATGAGGATCGGGAAGTTCCAAGGAATGATTTGGGCAACGACGCCGAGGGGCTCATGGAAATGATAGGCGACCGTGTCGTCGTCGAGCTCTCCGAGGGTCCCTTCTTGAGCCCTGACCGCACCGGCGAAATACCTGAAATGATCTATGGCGAGCGGAATGTCTGCAGCGAGTGTCTCCCTAACCGGCTTCCCATTGTCCCAAGTCTCGGCTACGGCGATAAGTTCTAAATTAGCTTCCATCCGGTCGGCGATCCGGTTTAGAATGTGTGCCCTCTCGGCTACCGAGGTCTTAGACCAACCGATGAATGCCCGGTGGGCCGTCTCGATCGCTAGCTCGATATCGTCAGAGTCGCTCCTGGCCACCTCGCAGAATGCTTTGCCGTTGACCGGAGAGACATTTTCGAAGTAGTTGCCGGCTTTCGGGGCCACCCACTCCCCGCCGATCCAGTTTTCGTATCTGGATTTAAAGTTGACGATGCTCCCCGGAGTTCCCGGTGCGGCGTATACTGACATTTTCCCTCCATATTTTCCCCGGCCCCCAGGCGGCGGCGAAGATAATTACCACTGCGAAAATATGCCTTTCTAGGTTGCAAAAGGGTTGCAGGGGTCGCGGTACTTAGAAATATTTTTTACCAGCTCAAGTGTCGTTGTGCTGGTGATCCCGGGTGGCAGATTTTTGGCCCTCGAGCTGCGTGAACGAGAGGTGAGTCAGCTCAGGATAGCCGAGCTGTAGGGGGAGCACCTTTTGGCGAGCCTAGCTACCAGTTCTAAGGCGCCGGCTAGTTACGAATGCCCATGGCGATTGCTCGAAAAAGCCGTCAGGCGGAACCTAAGCCAGGTGAATTTTTGGTCGGATATCGCCTTCTCCCAGGCACCCAACGAGTAAGCGATGTCATTTGCCAACGATGCCATCAAGTCGAAGAGCAGGATGCTACCGGTGCCTTGAGAAGTGGCCAGCATTAGCACACGAATGACTAATAACCACAACAGTGTCCTTCGCATTCCTTTGTGGAAGAGTGAGAGGGCGATGATCGGCGCTAAGTAGGTTCTCGAATAGAGGTCTTCTACCCCTGCCGCCGTTTGAGCAAGGATAGCTAGCGATGCCTTGCGTGTCAAACGACTACTGAAACCATGGTGGGAGTGCGCGGCGAACCTAATTGCCGGAAATAGTAGAGCGGCGACAAGACCGGATGGGGATAGAAACGGCATCATGCCGACGGCCATGGCCGTCTGATCGCTGGTGGAAAACGCCGACATTCGCTCGGCATGGCGTTTAGCCAACGGTGAGTTCGATCTACCATATTGAAAGCTTTTCACCATTTGTTTAGTAGGTTTCGGTTCTATTAGGTGGTATGCCCAGGCCCTCGGATCGTAGACCGAGAGCCCTTTGGCTTGTGCTATCCTCCAAAGTAGATCCACGTCCTCGGCATAGCGAAGACCCTCGTCAAAGCCGCCTAGCTCCATGACGGCTTGTCTTTTAACCAACAGGACAGCGGATGGGAAATACCTCGAACTCTTAGGTTGTCCCGGATCAAAGTCATCGACGGTGAAGTTAGACCTTCCCATGTCAAGTCCGAAACGAGCATGGAAAGCCCGCTGCATGGGACCGGGATCGTACCCATTTCCGCCTGCCAGGACCCGAGGACCAGCCGCCATGACCTCGGGTATTTGGAACCAACAGAGGAGTCGGTCGAGGGTCGGGGGGGCTAATATAACGTCCGAATCGACGAATAGCACATATTCGCGCCTCGAGTTCGCCAGGGCGATGTTCCTAGCCGACGCTGGTCCCCCGCCAGGAGACCTTCTGATCAAGGTGGCTCGGTGCTTTATTGCAATTTCGGCGACCGCAATAGCTTGGTGACTTCCATCGTCGACGACGATTAATTCGCACTCTGGATGACACCGCCTGATCGAAGCCAAACACAGCTCGAGTTGTGCCACTTGGTCTTTGGTCGGAACTGCTATCGACACCATCTCTTTTGAGTTTTTTGGTGCATCGCTATATACCGGTCTGACTAGAGAGCGGCGGGCCAACGGGAATAGCCCTGAGTCCCAGTTGAAGAATAACCCAGGGGGCGATTTCTGGTTGGAACGGGTATTTTCGGTCCCAAATCGAACTTTGACCATCCCAAGCGGGTGGGAACTAACCAGTTCGAAGTGGTCCGAGAAACGAATCGAGCCGACTCGATCTAATTCGAAGCGCATAGGACCTGCCCCTTTTGAAAGCTGAGAGACGCTACTCCCCATCGATTTCGACCATGACCCACCATCCGCAGATGAAATGGGGAGAACGAATCGATGCCAGACAGGCACCGCTGGTTCTGAGTGATTCTCAATTAAGCAACCCGGACGGGTTATCTAGAAAACGACACAGCTAGTCGAATGTGATCATTCCTCGAATATTGCGGCCGTCGCGCATATCTTGATATCCTTGGTTGATCTCGTCCAGTACGTAGGTTCTAGTGATTAGTTCGTCGAGCTTGAGCCGTCCGTCCATGTACCATTTGAGGAGCCTCGGAATGTCGTATCGTGGATTAGCAGATCCAAATATCGAACCGCGGATCTCCTTCTGATATAGGGTCAGGTCCAACAGTGATAGCTGAACGTCACTTTGGAGCCAAGGAGAGATCGCCGTCACTACAACCTTGCCCATCTTCCCAACCAGACCAAGTGTCGGTGCGAGTAGGTCCCCGGTTGCGACTCCTGTGGTGATGATGGCGACGTTAGCCAGTTTGCCCCAAGTGATCTCCTGGACCAGGGGTAAGGCATCCTCAATTGAGCTTGCGAAGTGGGTCGCTCCGAAGTTTTTGGCCTGCTCCAGCTTGAATGGGACTGGCTCTACCGCGACAATTTGAGACGCTCCAGCGATGCTGGCGCCTTGTATCGCATTGACCCCAATTCCGCCGCATCCGACCACTACGACGGTGTCTCCAGACCTAGTCCCCCCTGCATAGATCGCGGAACCTACGCCGGTGGTCACTCCGCAGCCGACTAAGGATGCCTTATCGAGCGGTATGTAATCCTCGATTTTGATTGCACTCGATTCGTGGACGACGACGTAAGGGGAGAAGGTGCCTAGGCAGCACATCGTCCCGATATCGTGCCCTTTGGCGTGTATTCGCTGTCCTCCAGCAAGCTCTTCGCCCGAGAGGATCAGGGCACCTAGGTCACAGAGGTTCTGATGACCGGTCGAACATGCCTCACAGCGGCCGCAGGAGGGTATGAAGCCAAGTACAACGTGGTCTCCCTCCTTAAGACTGCTGACACCCGGACCGACCGCTTCGACGATACCGGCGCCTTCGTGTCCCCCTACGATCGGTATCGGTGAGGGCAGGTCGCCGGTGAGGAGGTGTTCATCCGAGTGACATAGGCCCGACGAAGCCAGCTTTACCCTGACTTCACCGGCCAGGGGCTCGTCTAGATCTACCTCTTCGACGCTCCATTCCTTGCCGACTTCCCAAAGTACTGCGGCCCTGGTCTTCATGGACACCCCCGATGTCGAATCAATGCGATACTCAATGATAGGTGAATACGGCGTCGAAGTGCTAGCAGCTGACAGATCTTAACTTGGCGAAGCAAAGACTTGCCATTATCGGTTTGGGCTGCAATTTAATTTGGATATCACCTTTGCCCACCGACGATGGGGACTCCCCATTTTTCACCCCGATAAGCCTGGAACAAAGTCCCCGCGTTGGTAGGCTCGGATAGGACGCTCAGACTCCGATGGCGACGATGGGAAGAGCATGTTCGTCGGCCTTAAAAAGGACACCTAGAATCGGAGCGCTTTGACCTATGGTGATATTTAGATGCATTATGTGACGGAGGAATAACCAGATGAGCAGCTCTTTTGTCCACTTGCATACTCACAGCGAGTTCTCGATGCTCGATGGCGCTTCCAAAGTAAGGGACCTCGTTTCCGCCGCCGTCAAGGATGGACAGCCGGCACTAGGGGTAACCGACCATGGAAACATGTATGGGGTCTTGGACTTCTATAAGGAGTGTAAAAAGCAGGGTATAAATCCGGTAATTGGCATCGAAGCGTATATGGCCGCCAATTCTCGCCTGGAGAGGCCTACCCGGAAGGGAAAGGTCGACGACACCGGTGGTGAGGCGGAGGGAGGCGAGAAGCTCTACTACCACTTGACCCTCCTCGCTGAGAATTCGCAGGGTTACAAGAACCTGATAAAGCTCTCCTCCTTGGCATACCTTGAGGGCTACTACTATAAACCGAGGTTGGATTGGGAGTTGCTCGAGCGGTACCACGATGGGGTTATCGCATCTACCGGCTGCCTCGGTGGTCTCGTTCTCCAAGCACTCTTGCGGGACGACTTCGAACAGGCTAAAAGTACCGCCGGACGACTCCAAGACATTTTCGGTCGTGATTCGCTCTTTGTCGAATTGCAAGATCATGGGCTCAAGGAGCAGATCAAGACCAACCCAGATCTCGTCCGTCTCGCCAAAGAGATTGGGGCGCCACTGCTAGCGACTAACGATTCCCACTACACCCGGCGCTCTGACGCGGAGATACACGACGCTCTACTTTGCGTCCAAACGGGGGCGACCCTTTTGGATGAGAAGAGGTTCCGCTTCCACGGAGAGGAGCATTACCTCAAGAGTGCTGAGGAGATGAGACGACTCTTCTCCCAGTACCCGGAGGCGTGCGACTCCTCCTTGCTCATTGCGGAGAGATCGAACGTCGAAATTGAGTTTGGTCATCCGAAATTGCCGGAATTTGAAGTTCCTGAGCGTTTCAAGATGGCTAGCTACGAAGAATCGGCTACCGCCTACCTCCGGCACCTTGCCGTCGAGGGAGCCCATAAGCGCTATGGCGACCTGATCCCGCAAGACGCCGAGCAGAGGCTCGACTACGAACTAACCGTGATCGCCAAAATGGGCTTCTCGGCCTACTTTTTGGTGGTTTGGGACCTGATCAGGTTTGCAAAGAGGACCGGCATTAGGGTCGGCCCCGGTAGGGGTTCAGCGGCGGGTAGCCTCGTGGCCTACGTGCTTGAAATAGTCGACCTCGACCCGATAAAGTACGGGCTGCTTTTCGAAAGATTCCTAAATCCAGGTCGCAAGCAGATGCCGGATATCGATATGGACTTCGACGAGCGATATAGATCGGACATGATCAAGTACGCGTCCGAGCGCTACGGCTGGGATCACGTTGCCCAGATCGTTACCTTCTCGACCATCAAGGCCCGTGCCGCCGTTCGCGACGCTGGAAGGGTGTTGGGCCTTCCCTACTCGGTGGGTGATAGGGCCGCCAAGGCTATGCCGCCACTGGTAATGGGTAGGGATACCCCGCTATATGCATGCTTGAACCTGACACCCGGATATGAAGACGGCTATACGGCAGCTGCAGAGTTGCGAGAGATGATCGCAACTGATCCAGACGTAGCCCGGGTCGTCGGGGTTGCGGAGGGACTCGAGGGCCTGAGGAGACAGGACGGCATACACGCCGCAGCGGTCGTAATTACCCATTCACCCCTCACGGAGTACCTCCCCATCCAGCGCAAGCCCGACCCAAGCGGTGACCTCTCGTCGGCTCCAATCGTCACCCAGTACGAGATGCACGGCGTAGAAGAACTCGGACTTTTGAAGATGGACTTCCTCGGGCTTAGGACACTTTCCGTAATCGAAAGGGCACTGGACCTTATCGAGGAGACCACGGGGAAGCGGGTAGATATTGACAACGTCGACCTAGCGGATGAAAAGGTCTATGAAATGCTTCGAAACGGCGATTCGATCGGGGTATTTCAGCTTGAAGGTGGGCCGATGCGGTCATTGATGCGCTCGCTAGCCCCGACGGAGTTTGGTGATATCGCCGCACTTGTCGCACTCTACCGACCCGGCCCGATGGCCGCCAATATGCATACCGACTATGCGGATCTGAAAAACGGGCGAAAGCCGATCGACTATTTGCACGAGGATCTAGGTGATATCCTCCAGGACACCTACGGCCTGATGATCTACCAAGAGTCCGTCATGAGGGTCGCACAGAAGTTTGCAGGATACACCCTCGAAGAGGCGGACAACCTCAGAAAGGCATGCGGCAAGAAGATCCGAGAACTTATCGCCGCCGAGAGGGAGAAGTTCGTGCAGGGGTGCGAGGCCACCGGATACGGCGCAGAACTCGGCACCGCCCTGTTCGACATCATTGAACCCTTCGCCGACTACGCGTTTAACAAAAGCCACTCATATGGGTATGGTCTCGTGGCATACCAGACAGCGTGGTTGAAGGCCAACTATCCGGTGGAGTTTATGGCCGCCATCCTAACTTCGGTGAAAGATGACAAGGATAAGACTGCGGTCTACCTCTTAGATTCTAAGTCTCATGGGATAGAGGTTCTGGTTCCAGACGTGAACGCCTCCGGTGTGGACTTTAGTGTCTTGAAGACCAAGGAGGGGAAGCCGGGGATCTCCTTTGGGTTGTCGGCGGTGCGAAATGTCGGGGTATCGATAGTAGAGAAGATCGTCGAAGAACGTAAGAAGGAGGGCGCATTCAACTCCTTTTTGGACTTCTGCATGCGTGTCGACCCACTTGTGCTAAACAAGAGGGTTATCGAATCTCTCATCAAATCCGGCGCTTTCGACTCGCTGGGACACAATAGGAAGGCACTATTCGATATATACGAGGAGGCCGTAGCCAAGGTCACCCAGAAGAAGAAGGACCTTTCTCAAGGAATTATCGGTCTCTTTGATGAACCAACCGATGATGGTGGATTCAGCGAGAGTGACCTTGGTATCACCATCTCCGACCAGGAGTGGAACCCTTCGCAACTCCTTAGCTTTGAGAAGGAGATGCTGGGACTCTTTGTTTCGTCGCACCCTCTGTCCGACGTGGAAAAGTCGTTGCGTAAACGGGTTAGTACGACGATCGCAGAGTTAAAAGAAGATACATCAGAGTCCCAGTTCAGCAGGGAGATTACCGCAGGTGGAATTGTAACCTCGCTTTCGAAGAGGACGACCAAAAAGGGTGACCTGATGGCGACCTTTGTTCTTGAAGATCTGACGTCATCGATAGAGGTTTTTCTATATCCCAAGGTGATGGCGGAATTCGGCCAGTTGCTCTCTGACGACGCCGTGGTTTTAATTAAGGCGAGGGTGGATCAACGGGAGGATCAGGTAAAGCTGGTCTGCATGTCGGTAGAGAACCTTGAGCTTAGTGGCGACAGTGATACCCCTATCGAGCTCGGTCTCTCCAGCACCTCAGCCTCTATTGTCAACCTCGAGCAATTGAAAGAACTGCTGCTCGGACACCCTGGTGCCCATCCTGTGAGGATAAGGGTAAATGAGAGGATATTCGAGCTTCCGGCGCAATTCCGGGTAGATGGTAGTGGCACGCTAATGGGTTCAATAAGGGAGATGATCGGCGCGAACGTTTCCCTCTGAGGGTGGCGGATAGTCAATTAGGCCCCGGTGGCGAGCTTTTCCGGGTAGAATTTAAGACTTGGGAGCCGGCAGAAGGAGACCACCTAGCATGCCCATGGAAGTTTCCACAAAGGACTGTAGCTCGATTGGTGACGCTGAATTAGCCGATATTGCTGATTTCGCGATAGCCAGGGGTACGGGATTCGATCTTGGATTCTTATCCAAACAGCGCGACGAGTGGGTGCTGTGCACCGAGGTCCGGAGGGATGGACAGGTCGTTGGATTTGCCCTATACACCCTTGAGCGCATTGGCGGAACACCTTGTATCCTGATTGGGATAGGAGCTACTCAAGAGGGTCCGGACGAGAGGATGTTGTTGAATGAGATCCTTGCGGAGCAGTACCGAAAGGCCCTTTTGGCCTTCCCTGACGAAGATGTACTGGTTGGAGTGAGGGTACCGTCCTATCTCGGGTATCACGTATTTGATGGTCTGGAGGACATCGTTCCTAGACTAGATCATAAGCCAAGCGGCGAGGAGCGTGCCTGGGCGAGACGTCTGGCAAAGAAGTTTGGAGTCGAGTCAAAGCTTGACGATAGGACTTCGGTCGTCTCTTCTGGCGGGGAGGTGACGGGGCTTTTTGCCTATGGGGACCTCAACCTCGGTCCACAAGGCGACCTAGCTCCACTCTTCGCAGGGGTCGACAGGTCAAAGTTCGATAGTCTCGTAGTCTTTGGTTGGGCGATGGCGGAACAACTTGCAGATGGTTCACTCCCACCTGAGGACTTTTAGATAACCATCAAGTAAATATCCCTTAAGGACTTCGTCTTGGCGAGGTTAGTGGAGGCTTTTTAGCTGCAGGTAAGGTTGCGCCTGCAGCTATTTTTTTGGCCTGTCGGATAGCTGCCAAAAAGACGACAAATCACAGGCAAACACGACAATTGACAGGCAAACACGACAGGTAAAGACGGCAGGGATACTATCTTTTCTCTATGGTTGAAAAAGGTGACGACCCCAAGGAAGGCTCCACTCTAGCTAAAGGCTTAAGGCGAGTACCTCTAGTCGCCATGCGTCGAGGCCAGCTTGGGATGTCGCAGGGTAGCTTGGCAAAGAGGATTGGGATTTCTCGGCAGTCGCTTTCTGCGATAGAGACCGGTGCGTCTTCGCCTTCGGTTGAGGTCGCCCTCTGTATAGCCAGGTCTTTGGCCATGGCCGTCGAAGACCTTTTCCCACTGGGAGATTCGCTCCCCGAAGCCCTTTTTGACCTTGGACGATTTCGAAATTCTAGGGTTGCCGTTGGCGAGGTCGGATCGCGCTTGGTGGCACGCCGACTCTCCTCCAGGCGAGACGGTGGACCCGCGGGAGCTTCTGATGGACGGTATATCGATGGCAACTTTGTCTGGAATTCACCGAGATCTGTTTCGGTATTTCTATCCGGTTGTGATCCGAGCCTCGGAGTCCTCGCCGACTGGTTGAACATAAAGGACCCAACCCGTCGCTACCGATGGATAACGGCCCAGAATTCTACGGCCGAGGCGGAACTCGCAGCTGGAGTCACCCATTTCGCACTCCATCACGGTGTTGTGGGGCAAGTGGCCACCGACACCAGGTTTTCTGCTATCGAGCTTTGTGATTGGACTTTAGCGATAGCGGTCCGGGATAAGAACCCACTCGGAATCTCCTCGCTTGCCGACGCTATCGATAAGGGGGCGCTCTGGGCGGCGCGTCCGGAGGGTTCTGGGACTTCCGAGACGCTCGAGCTAGAGCTGGCTGGGCTCAAACTAGCGCGTGAATCGATCAATCGAACCCCCAATACTTTTTCTGATCATTATGGTGCCGTTGATTATGTAGCCGTGGGGGACGCCGATTATGCACTCGCAGTCGAGTGCATAGCTAGGGACGGTGGCTTGGATGTGGTGGACGGAATTACCCAGCGATCCCACCTCTACTGGGATGAGGACAACGTCCCCGCTGAGGTAGTGAGCGTTGTGATAAATGAAGCAAAGTCACGAGAGTTCAATAGGGAGCTCGAAGCTATGTCTGGCTATCAGCCAATCGGATAACAAACGATGGTTTATGGCCAAAATAGGTACCACCTCGATCGTTTGGCAAAAAAGAAAACTGGCAAGAAAGAAAACTGGCAAGAAAGAAAGCTAGAAAGAAAGAAAACTAGAAAGGTCTAATAGATTGTCTTCCTCTGCAGCCTCCAAAGGGCGGATGGGCCTCCTTGGGAGCTTAGCACTAGTCGGATCCACGCCCCTTTTGCTCTCGGCTTGCGCCAGTTCAGGTGCGCCGGCTTCGACTTCGCTACCCTCTACTTCGCTACCCTCTACTTCGCTTCAATCCAAGGGATCTGGCCCCCTGACTCTCCTTTACGCAGGATCCTTAGTCGGGGCGATGGAGAACGTGATCGGTCCAGCATTTATTACTGCAACCGGGTATACGCTAAATGGGACACCGGGGGGTTCGATCGGACTCGCTAATGAGATCAAAGCTAAACTCGTCAAGCCTGACGTTTTTATTTCGGCGGTGCCTAGCGTGAACTCCTCACTCGAGGGAGCTTCGAATGGAAACTTTGTTAGCTGGTACTCTCCTTTAGCTACCGCGCCTTTGGTTATCGGCTATAGCCCATTGTCTAAGTTCGCCTCCGCCTTGCGAACCCAGCCATGGTATAAGGTGCTGGCTGAACCCGGCTTCAAGCTCGGCAGGACGGACCCAGCGATAGATCCCAAGGGGGCTTTGACAATCAAGCTAGTCCAACAGGAGGCGGCGGTACTGCACCAACCGAGCTTGGTTTCTGAGGTTCTAGGAACCGCCGAGAATCCCTCGCAGGTCTTTCCCGAGGAGACCCTAGTCGCTCGGCTTCTTACCGGGCAGTTAGACGCCGGTTTCTTTTTCTCAAACGAAGCGGCCCTGGCAAAGATCCCGACCGTCAAGACCGGCCTTAATCTGGGCGCTAGCTTCACAATAACGATTGTCAACGGTGCCCCGCACCTGAAGGCGGCTGAGGCATTCGTTAAGTTTCTGTATTCTACAAAGGGTCAGACCCTGATGAAGGGTTTGGGTCTGCACATCGAGGCTCCGTCGGTAGTTGGAAACTCGGCGAATGTACCAAAGGCCATTTCAAGCGTACTGTGAGGGAAAAATAGCGACGAAGAAAACTGGGGGATTGTACGGAGTCAAATCAGTCGGCTTCAGGGGCCTGTTCTCAGCCCTCGCCCTCGCCCTCGCCCTTTTTTTAGTACTGCCGATAGCGGTACTTGCCTACTACGGACTTAAAAATATCTCCCATCCGAGTAGCTTTTCTCAAGTCGGCGAAGCGACCTGGGTCTCCCTGGCTGCGTCGATATTCGCAGTGGGAGTATCGCTACTCATTGGTGTTCCGTTGGGCTATCTACTGGCGAGGTCGAAGAGCCCCTGGTCCCGAATTCTTACTGTACTCCTCAGGCTACCAATGGGCCTTCCCCCGATGGTGGCCGGAGTGATACTCCTTTTGACCTTCGGTCCCTATGCGCTCTTCGGGAAGGTATTCGCCGGGCACTTCGTAGATACCTTACTTGGTGTGTGCGGAGCGCAGACTTTTGTGGCGGCGCCATTTGTCATAGAGGGATCAAGGGGTGCCTTTTTACAGCTCGATCCGTATCTCCACTGGGCGGGAAGGAATATCGGATTGAGTGAAGTCGAGAACTTTGTCTTCGTTGGCCTGCCGTCCGCTTGGTCCGGAGTTAGGACCTCGGTCCTCCTTGGCTGGCTGAGGGCGATGGGAGAGTTCGGGGCAACCGTCCTAGTCGCATTTCACCCTTACTCCCTGCCGATACTGGCTTTTGTCAATTTCGACGGCGGCGGACTTGCCTCCACACTCTCGGTCGTCGAGGTCACCGTGCTGGTGACGCTGGTAGGGGCCATTGGACTTAGCGCTATTCCTTACCCGAGAAAATTGGCCTTTACCTCGATCAAACGCTCGGTCAAGAAGGGGCATGCGATGATATCCCGATCCGATATTGATAGGGGGACCGTGGAACTCCTGAAGGTCGAGGTGGCGTGTCGTCTCAGTCAGTTTGACCTCGACCTCGCCTTCACCTCTGGATTTAGGACCTCCGTCCTCGGCTACTCGGGGGCAGGGAAGTCGGCTCTTCTGGCGGGTATCGTCGGCGCTTGGGAGCTATATGGGGTGCAGGGCAAAGGTCGTGTCCTTTGGAGTACTAAAAGAGGAGATTGGCTCGAGATCCCCGGGTCCGAGATAGTGTTAGTTCCTCAGTTTGGAGCCCTTTTCCCTCATCTAAACGTCCGGGAACACCTTGAAATAGCCCAGATGAGATCGGGGGCGGATTCCAGTCTCTTCGATCGATTAGTCGAAGTTTTTGACCTTGACGAAGTGCTTGAAAGTCCGGCCAAGACTCTCTCTGGGGGCCAGAGACAGCGGGCATCGATCGCTAGCGGCATCTTGCAGTTTCCTAAGTTGATACTGCTCGATGAGCCGTTCTCTGCTCTCGATGCTCCCCGGCGAAGCGGATACCAACTTGCGCTGAGCGAACTTTTGATGCAATTCAATATCGCCTCGATTCTGGTGACCCACGATATATCTGAGGCGGCGATATTGGGCGATTCGATCGTAGTAGTTTCCGATGGTTCGTCGGCACAGTTTGGGTCGAGTGGCGAGGTAATTAGGGCCCCGGTGAATTCACTCGTCGCAAGCCTGGTTGGCTACCAGAATATTATTGATTGCGAGCCCGAGTGGCGCCCGGTTTTTGATGGCTTACCCTCTAAGCCTTGCAATAAGCTGGCATTCCGGTCGAACGTTACCATCTTGACGGCACCTGACGTAGCTGCCGATTTTGATCCACTTGCAAAGTGGCTCCGGCTCAGCGGCGCCTTTAGGGTTGCTTTGGCGTCTGATATGGGAGATTATCAACGGTTGGTGCTCTTTAGAGAGACGGACGGATCCACCGAAAACCAACGAGTGGTAGTAGAACATAGGGGCGAGTTCGACTACACCGTCGGGATGACCTGTTCTCTTTGGTGCAAGGTAACCGACCTAATCCCGTTAACTAGCTGATTTTGTTGTAGGACGCAACGGTATTTTCGGCGATTGAAATGAGCCGGATTATTACCGGCGTTGGATCAGGGTCCTTGTTGTCCGGGCCCGGCCCAAAGGCGACCAACGCACCCCAGAGGGTGACTACGGAAAGTTCGGCGAAATCGTATGCGTCTTCGGCCCTCATCTTGGCCCTTATTAGGCTGTTGGCGATGGCGGTCCGCCAAGGGTTCGAGAGTTCCCGGGTCAGATATTCGAGCTCATTTAGCGCCTGCTGTCCGAGGGACCCAAGGTCAATGTAGAGGCGCATTGCGGTCTTGTTTGCATTTAAGTACTTCCAAACACCGAGCAATACCTCCGTTGGTGTCTCGGCATTCAAAGACTCGAGGACGGCATCAAAGTTGTCGTGGTCGATTTTAAGTGAGTTCTCGACTATAGCCCTGATCATTTCGGCAGACGAGCCAAAGTGGTAGAGGAGGTTTCTTGGACTAGTACCGACCGCTCGCGCCAAGGGCCGGAGGCTCAAGTCAGAGATGCCATTTTTTCTGACGTATTCGGTAACCTCGTCGAGCAGGTCGTGCTTGTGAGCTAGGTCGGGTGTTCTTGCCAAACTGTGGACTCCAACGATCGTGTTCAAATATTATCAGAAAATCGCAACTAAAATACCGCTGTAGGTGCCGATTAAGTCGGAATTGCGGCTCTCATCTCCACCTTAGTGCGACCTGTTTTCCATTTCAACCACTCTTGGTGTTATTTGGCCTAACCTCTGGGGTACTTGTGGCAAGGTATCATGCTGTAAAAGTGAGCGAATCGATCCGAAGGCGCTGAATGTGGCGGGATAAGTGTCACTTGATAACGTGGGCGCAAGTCGACTATTGCCGGACATTGAAGCCAGGCTGCGGGCGGGTAGTCTCGCATGTGAACGAGGAGGGGCAGCTTGCTTGAACGCCAGGATGGTCTGCTGGTCAG
>JABEUO010000197.1 GCA_013044415.1 Acidimicrobiaceae bacterium | reverse complement strand
GGAAGCGACTGGCAGAAGACCCGAGCGAAGGTAAAGCAGGATGTACAAAAAGTCGCCCAGGAACTCGTCGTGCTCTACCAAAAGAGGATGGTCACCAAGGGGCACGCCTACCTTCCAGACTCCGCATGGCAGGTGGAGATGGAGGACCTGTTCCCCTACGAATTGACCAGGGACCAGGCGATAGCCATCGACCAGACCAAGGCGGATATGGAAGATGCCCGCCCGATGGACCGGTTGATCTGCGGTGACGTCGGTTTTGGAAAGACCGAAATTGCAATTAGGGCGGCTTTCAAGGCGGTTCAGGACGGCAAGCAGGTCGCAGTGCTCGTCCCGACGACCCTGCTCGCAGAGCAGCATTTTCAGACCTTCAGCGAGCGTTTCACCCACCACCCCGTCAGGGTAGAGATGCTGTCGAGGTTCCTCTCCAACTCTGAGGCGAAGACGGTTATAGCCGGGATCAAAGACGCCAGCGTCGACGTCGTAATTGGGACCCATCGACTGCTCGGATCGGGGATCACCTTCAAGGACCTCGGCCTTTTGATCGTCGACGAAGAGCAGCGTTTTGGGGTTGGCCACAAGGAGGCCATGAAGAAACTTAGGGCCGGGGTAGACGTGCTGACCCTCAGCGCAACGCCGATTCCGCGTACCTTAGAGATGTCCCTCACCGGGATCCGGGACATCTCGATCCTCAATACCCCACCGGCCGACCGGATGCCGATACTCACCCACGTCGACGAGTATGACGAGTTGGCGGTCCAGGAGGCGATTCGAAGGGAGCTACTTCGAGAGGGTCAGATCTTCTACGTCCACAACAAGGTGGCGGACATTGATAACGTCGCCCACAGGATCAAGGAGTTGGTTCCCGAGGCTAAGGTCGCCATCGCCCACGGCCAGATGGACGAGAGCCTCCTCGAAAAGGTCGTGATGGACTTTTCGCAGGGCAACTATGACGTCTTGGTTTGCACGACGATCATCGAGTCCGGTATCGACATGCCGACAGTCAATACTTTGATCGCAGACAGGGCCGATCTTTTAGGTCTCGGCCAGCTCCATCAGCTGCGGGGACGGGTCGGAAGGTCGGGACAGAGGGCATATGCCTACCTCTTCTACCCGCCGGGCGTCTCACTCAGCGAAGAGGCGTACGAACGCTTGCGGACGATAGGCGAGAGCACCGAACTAGGAAGCGGGTTCCGTATAGCTATGAGGGACCTTGAGATCCGGGGAGCCGGCAACCTCTTGGGTGAGAGCCAGTCCGGACATATGGCTGCGGTCGGCTACGACCTCTACGTGAAGATGGTCTCGGAGGCAGTAGCGGAACTCAAGGGGGAGGTTCCACTCGAGTCGCCAGAGGTCAACCTGGACATACCTCTCGCCGCCAACCTCCCGAGCGAGTACGTGGAGAGGGAAGACATCCGGCTCTCTATCTATCGGCGACTCGCCGACGCCCTAGTGGCTACTGAGGTCGAGGAGATCAGGGAGGAGCTCACGGATCGCTTTGGCCCACTTCCGAAGGAGGCCCACACCCTTATTGAACTTGGCGTGATTAGAACCAGGCTTATAGAGCACCACGTGAGCGAGATGGTCTACTGCAACCTCGGGATCTCCGGCACAAGGGGATTCAAGGTCCAACCGGTTACCCTTCCGGTCTCGGTCCAACTTCGGCTCAAGAGGCTCTTGCCGCAGGCGACCTACAAGGAGGCCACGAGGTCCCTTTCGGTTCCGGTTAAAAAGGGTCAGGATCTCCTCTTAGCGGCGAATCAGCTACTTGGGATCATCTTCAATGAGGAGCCCGAAGTTCAAACGGTGGATAGGGGTCCGTCCAACCAAGGGACATCTAGGGTGATTTCGGCAAAATCGACTAAAAATGCGCCTTTGAAGAGGCGCTTTTAGACCTTCTTAGAATTTCCGGGTAGTTTGTACTAGCCCGGTTTCTAGCTTGGTCGGAACGACGACAAATGAGAGGTTTAACTATGAGGTTTAAAAGGGCCGTCGGAACTTTGGCTATGTGTGTCGGACTCGGGGCGATCGCCTCAGCCTGCAGTATCACCCCATATGCGGCCAAAGTCAACGGCGACGTGATCTCGGTTTCGGCTCTCAACAACGAACTAGAGCAGATGGCTGCGAACAAGACCTTCGTGACGAACATCGAGCAGAGTAGTACTGGGAGCAAGGTCTTTGGACAGGGACCCGGTACCTTCAACTCCGCATTTACCGCCAAGGTGCTGAATCGGCGGGTCTCTTTGGTGCTAGCTAGCCAGCTTCTTAGCAAAATAAGCCACCCACCACTGCGTAGCGACCTGGCCGTAGCACTCCCCGAGGCGCAAGCTAGTTTCGGCGGGGCGGCGGTATTTAGCAAATTCCCAAAGGCCTACCAGCTGCAAGCGATAAAAGACACCGCAGACATACAGCTCCTAGAGGCCGCCCTCGAACATAAGAGCATCTCGGCCACGACTTTGCGGGCGATCTACAATGGTAACCCCCAGCAGTTCGCCCAGATCTGTTCGTCGCAGATCTTGGTCGGATCGCAGGCGCTAGCTGAGGCCGCTGCGGCACAGATCAATGCCGGAGTAAGCTTCGCCTCGGTGGCAAAGTCTGAGTCGAAGGATCCCAATTCGGCCGCCAACGGCGGAGCGGTTGGGTGCGGGCTGCTCTCGGACTATTCGAGGGTCCTGGGACAGCCATACGAAAAAGCGATTGTGAACCTGCCGATCGGCGTGCTCTCCGCTCCGTTCAAAGGTGCCAATGGTTGGGCGATCGTAGAGGTTACCTCGAGGAATGTCCCCTCCTTCGGTCAGGCGATTCCGGAACTAGTCAATGCCCAGCTGGGTAGCCAGGGGAACACGGTATTGGCTGCGGCGATATCAACCGCCCTCAAGTCCGCAAACATCGAGGTAAACCCGTCCTACGGCTCACTAAAGCTGGTTTCGTGTCAGCTCTGGATCGTGCCGCCAGCAGCACCGTCGGCTAGTGCCCTGACCTTTTTTAAGGCGCCATAGTTTTAAGGCCCCACAGTCCTAAGGCGCCTCTTTAAAAGTTGCTATTTTTATGGGTTGCCAGAGTATCGCTCGGTCGAGGTACCAAATCCTTTGAAGAATGATCTCGACTAGGGCTCAAGGAGCCTCAAGTGGATAGGCGTAGGTCATAAAAGCACTTGCTGAATTTATCCAATTTCAGGAAGATTGGCCGATATTTTGATGTTAGTTCAACTACCAAAGCGCTTTTTTGGTGTGCCGATCTGGTTTGCGCAGTAATCAATAACCCGCCTGTTGTTGCGCGCACCTTTGGGGATCGGGCTTTCACCCAAGGGCGGGGCTTTGGAGTGTTTCAGTTTTTTAGTGAGCTTTTTAGTGAGCTCTGAGTTTTTTAGTGAGTTTGAATTTTTAGAGTCAAGTTTTGGAGGAATTGTTGTCCCTGAACCTTTCGAGTAAAGCCCAAAGAGGCGCTAAGGGTTCCCCCGACTGGTTGATTCTGGCGGTGGTTTGCGTAGCCCAGTTCATGGTCGTCCTCGACGTATCGGTGGTCAATGTCGCCCTTCCGGCCATTAAGACATCCCTGGGATTCTCCCAGACCGGACTTCAGTGGATTCTGAACGCCTATACGTTGACCTTTGCAGGCTTCCTGCTCCTCGGCGGTCGGGCGGCCGACCTATACGGGAGGAAGCGGGTTTATCTCTTCGGAATGGCCCTCTTTACGGTATCGAGCCTCGTCGGTGGCTTTTCGAACTCCCAAGAGATGCTCGTGATTTCGAGGGCGGTCCAGGGTCTCGGCGGGGCTATCCTATCGCCGGCGACCTTGACGATAATAACTACCACATTTACCGACCCCAAGGCGCGATCTAAGGCGCTAGGTATGTGGAGCGCAGTAGCTGGAGCCGGTGGTGCGGTGGGAGCCCTACTCGGCGGGGTCCTTACGCAGCTCGTCTCGTGGAGATGGATCCTTTTCATAAACGTCCCAGTCGGGGCGATCGCATTTGTCGCTGCGATGGTAGTAATTAGCGAGAGAAGGCGAGAGGATTCCAAGGTTAAATTGGACCTCCCCGGATCATTTTTGGTCACCTTCGGCCTGGCCAGCCTCGTCTATGGCTTAGTCAACTCCTCCACCTACGGCTGGGGGTCGATGAGCACCATTTTGAGTTTCGCCTTCGCAGTTATCGGCCTCGTCTGGTTCGTTATCCATGAGATGAGATACGCCGAATCACCCCTCATGCCGATGTCGATGTTCAAGATTCGACCGGTGATGGGTGCCAACGTAGTGATGATGGCGGTCGGTGGCTCTATCTTTGCCTCTTGGTTCTTCCTCTCCCTCTACTTCCAGGAGGTTAGGGGCTATTCGCCGATCAAAACTGGACTGGTATTTCTCCCCCAGACGATTGCGATTATCGTAGGGGCGCAGTTCTCCTCTAGGATGCTCGGGAGGATAGGGGCTAAGAAGCTGCTCGTTGCCGGTACGGCCATATCGGCGCTCGGTCTAGGTCTGATGGGGATGATAAGTATCAACTCGCCCTATCTAACGAGTATCCTCGTGCCCTCGATACTGATCACCCTGGGTGCCGGTCTTTCCTTTACCCCGTTGGCATTCGCCGCCACGTCGGGGGTTAGGCCCCAAGACGCCGGCTTGGCCTCTGGTCTACTGAACACCTCACGACAGGTGGGCGGTGCGATCGGTTTGGCGGCGCTAGCCACCTTGGCTACCAGCGTCACTACTTCATACCTCCTCCATCACCACGCCGGGGGGCAGGTTGCCTCGCAGGCGCTGACCCACGGCTACGCAGTTGCGCTTCGGATATCGGCACTAGTCGCACTGGCCGGCACCGCAGCGACATCGCTCCTTCCGTCCCATAGCCAGACAAAGGATGCCCATGGGACGAACGGTAGTGTCGAGCGGGTGGAGATCGCCTTCGATTGACCTCGGCTACCACCTGGGTTCGGGACGGATCGGAGGAGGAGCCTCCTGGTAGATTCGATGCAGTGCTAAAGCGACGGTTGACTATTGGGAGGCGGAGCCTTGGTTGCGATCAAAGTTGTCGGGATGGGGCCCGCTGGTAGGGATATGATCTCGGAGGGGAGCCTAAAAGCCATCTTTATGGCTAAAAAGGTCGTCTTTAGGACCCTGGTTCACCCCGGAGCACAGCAGCTGAGCCTCGAGGTGAAAGGGGCAGGGATCGATACCTTGAGCTTTGATCCCCTCTACCAAAAGGCCCTCGGATTCGATGAGCTCTACGCTGAAATGGTAGACCAACTCGTGTCGATGGCGTCTCGGATTGACGATGGCTACCTATGCTACGTCGTCCCCGGCTCAGCGTCGGTGGCCGAGTCGAGTGTCAAGGGACTGAGGGGCCAGTCGGGGATCACGCTAGAGGTCCTCCCGGCGATTTCCTTCTTGGACCTCGCTTTTGGGGCGCTTGGGATCGATCCGATCGATGGTTTCAGGCTCGTCGACGCCCTAGACCTCTTGTCTGCGCCAAATCTACTGGCCGACCGGACCCTCGTCGGCCAGGTCTATTCTGAGGAGATCTTTAGGGATCTGGTATCGCTTCTAGACGAAAACTGCCCCGACTCCAAGGTGGTCTACCTCTACCACCTGGGATTGCCAGACGAGCTAGTCAGGGAGGTGGACCTTTCGACCTTCGATCCCTCCCTACCCAAAGCCGACCATCTGACCTCCCTCTATTTGTCTGGGATCAAGACCGATCAGGAGTCGATAGGGGAACTCTGGGAGGTGATCAAGACGCTTCGAAGCAAGTGCCCTTGGGACCGGGAGCAGACCCACGAGAGCCTCTCTAGGCACCTTCTCGAGGAGTCATATGAGGCCCTAGAGGCCTTGGATGCGCTTTCGGACTCCGACGTGTCACAAGCCGAAGCGATGGCCCATTTCGAAGAGGAGTTAGGGGACCTTCTAATTCAGGTACTCTTCCACTCCAACCTCGCCAGGGAGGAGGGATTTTTCTCTCTGGGCGACCTGGGTGACGTGGTAAAGCAGAAGCTCATCGTGAGGCACCCGCACGTCTTTGGGACCCTGGAGGTATCTAGGGCAGAGGAGGTCGTGAGCAACTGGGAGAAGATCAAGATGAAGGAGAAGGGAAGGTCCTCGGTGCTAGAGGGTATCCCTCGTGCACTGCCGGCACTCGCTTACTGCCAGAAGGTGATCAAAAAGGCCTCGCAGCTCGGGAGTTCGCTGCCCGACGACCAAGCGTTATTAGATTCCATCCAACAAGCCCTAGCCATGATCGCCACGGACGAAGGTTCAAGGGCAAAAGGCGCCGCAGAGGTGCTATTTTTGACAACCGCCCTTTTGATCTCCACCAACACTGACCCCGAAGCGATACTGCGAAAGAGGGTGGACACCCTGGTGACATCGATCCAAGAGATGGAAAAGGCTGCGAGCGACGAAGCAGCCAGCAATCATCTTTAGGTGGCCCCTTAGCTTCCCTAGCGGGCCTCGAGCGCAGTATCGACTCTGCTAAGCGCCATCCCTTTTGGTGCTTCGGTGGTGCATCAGAGATTGATGCATGATCTTGATGCTTGAGATTAAAAGGTGACTTTAAGGCGGTCATTTGTCGGTGAGATCGACAGAATTGCATCTTTGTTGTTATTATCTCCAGTTATAAATAATAATGTCGGATCTAGGACCCGAAACTTTTATAAGAGACCCGCCTCGTTCATTGAGGCAGTCGCTAGTAGCTGGGAGCATTCTGTGGGAATCATCGAATCCATCGAAGGGAACTGGGTCCTTGACTCGAGGGGTAATCCGACCGTCGAGGTTTCTGTGGTCCTCGATGACGGGGCCTTTGGGAGGGCCATCGTCCCATCGGGGGCTTCTACTGGGGTTTTAGAGGCCGTCGAACTGAGGGATAACGACGCCGCCAATTTCGGCGGCAAGGGCGTCCAGCAAGCGGTGGACAACGTCAACTCGGAGATAGCGGACCTCCTCGTTGGGGAGTCAGCTTCGGATCAACGGCTGATAGACAGGATGCTCTGCCAGCTCGACGGGACGGAGAACAAAGGGCGACTTGGGGCTAACGCAATATTGGGTGCTTCTATCGCCGTCGCAAAGGCATCGGCCGAATCCGTCGGACTGCCGCTCTATCGCTACCTCGGGGGTGCGAACGCCTCTGTTCTTCCTATTCCACTGATGAACGTAATAAACGGAGGGGTACACGCAGACAACTCGATCGACCTCCAGGAGTTTATGATCGCCCCCATCGGCGCACGTTCTTTCAGGGAGGCCCTCCAGATGGGGGCCGAGATCTACCACAGTTTGAAGGCGGTTCTAAAGTCGAAGGGGCTCTCGAGTGCCGTCGGGGATGAGGGGGGCTTCGCCCCCAACCTGTCGAGCAACGAAGAGGCGATACAGATACTCATTGAGGCGATAACCAGGGCCGGGCGCACGCCTGGGAGCGACGTGGCCATCGCCCTCGATCCTGCATCCACCGAGTTCTACCACAACGGTTCGTACCACTTAGAGGGCGAAGGCAGGATACTGAACCCCTCTGAGATGGTCGAGTACTACACGGAACTCTGCTCGAAGTATCCGATCATTTCGATCGAGGACGGGATGGCCGAGGACGACTGGTCGGGCTGGGCGGAGCTCTCCTCGGCCCTCGGAGACAAGATCCAGCTGGTCGGGGATGATATCTTTGTGACCAACACCAAACTGTTGAAAAAGGGAATTCAGGAGGGTGTCGGGAACGCAATCTTGATCAAGCTAAACCAAATCGGTACCGTAACGGAGACCCTCGAGGCGGTGGAGATGGCCCAGAGGGCCGGCTATTCGGCTGTAATCTCCCACCGAAGCGGAGAGAGCGAGGACGCAACCATCGCTGATCTTGCGGTCGCGACTAATTCAGGGCAGATCAAGACCGGGGCACCCGCCCGATCCGACAGGGTCGCAAAGTATAACCAACTCCTCAGGATAGAGTCGACCCTGGGTGGCTCTGCCAGGTTCCCCGGATTTAGGCAGCTCTAGATGGCCAGGCGATTTCTCTTTTGGGGAATCCTTCTCGGCGTGGTCGCCCTCTACCTGTTCGCTATCTTCCCGACGCGTGGTCTGCTTTCGGAGAGAAGTCAGTTGAGCTCGGCTCGATCGCAGCTGGCCATCCTCACCAAGGAGAACGCTCAACTCAGTAAGAAGGTAGC
>JABEUO010000196.1 GCA_013044415.1 Acidimicrobiaceae bacterium | reverse complement strand
TGGAGGCCAAGTAGCCTACGTCTTGGACTTGGCCCGGACGGCTTCGTTGGATCCGACCTTTTCCAGGGTCGAGGTACTAACTCGCAAGGTCATCGATAATGGGGTCTCCCCGGACTACTGCCTGAGCCAGGAAAAAATCCCGCACTCGAATGCAGAAATAGTCAGACTCCGCTGCGGACCCAATCGCTACATAAGGAAGGAGCTGCTATGGCCCTACTTGGACGAGTACGTAGATAGATGCCTCGCTTATTTTAGATCTAACGATTCGATCCCTGATGTAATCCATACCCACTATGCCGATGCAGGATACGTGGGAATGCAGCTGAGCTCGATGCTAGGAATTGCGCACGTTCATACTGGTCACTCCCTTGGAAGGGTGAAGCGCACCTACCTTAAGTCCCAGGGGGTATCCGATCGGCAAATCGAACGACAATTCAGGATACATAGACGGATTGAAGTCGAGGAGGAACTGCTCGACACGGTATCACTGACGATAGCCTCCACTAGGCAGGAAATAGAGGAGCAGTACGGTTGTTACTCATCTCGAAGAAAGAACCGTATTGCAGTCATCCCTCCTGGACTCGACTTGGACCGCTTTTACCCACCTAAACGGGGCTTTAAGGTCAACGAAACCCTAAGAGAAGAGGTGGAGCACTTCTTACGGCACCCAACCAAGCCGATGATACTCGCGATAGCGAGGGCCGATCCAAGAAAGAACCTGCCTGGGCTCATAGAAGCCTATGCCAATCACCTCGACCTAAAAGACGCAGCCAATCTGGTCATCGTGGCCGGTAATAGGGAGGACATAGATGACCTAGAAGATTCCCAGGCGAGGGTCTTGCGGGAGCTAATCGAGCTCATGGATCGCCATGACCTATACGGTCGTCTAGCCCTTCCTAAGCACCACCTATCTGAGGACGTACCGGAGCTATTCCGACTCGCCGCAAAGAGGCGAGGTGTCTTCGTAAATCCGGCGATTACCGAAGGCTTCGGACTAACCCTCATCGAGGCGGCGGCTTCAGGTTTACCGATCGTAGCCACCGACGATGGTGGACCGAGGGAGATAGTTCAGTACCTGCATAACGGCCTACTGGTCGACGCCTCGGATCCCAAGGAGATAGCAAAGGCTCTCTACCAGGTGATTAGCTCTACCACTCAATGGTCTACCTGGTCGATGAGTGGGTCATCTGGCGTCAAGAGGCATTACAGCTGGGAAGCTCACGAGAGAAAATACGCCAACCTCTTAGGCCGGACGGTTCATTCCAATCGGAAGTTAATGAGACGACGCATAGCGCTACTCTCGGGTCCAAACCTGATCGGTGCGAACAAGCTGATCGCCCTCGACATCGACGACACCCTGATCGGCGACGAAGAAGCGCTTGCCAACTTCTTGAGGTGGCTGGACGCCCACCGAAGCAGCGTTGCGTTCGCAGTCGCCACTGGGAGGACGGCGAACTCGGCCAAGAAGGTGCTCAAGGAACACTCAATACCCCTTCCCGATGTCTTCATCTCGTCCGTTGGAAGCGAGATCCACTACGGACCGAGGCTTCAAAAGGATCTCGGTTGGAGGACACACATCTCCCACCAATGGAGGAGGGACGATCTAAAGGCGCTAATCGATGGTATAGACGGACTTACCCCCCAGAGTCGGTATAACCAACGGGAACACAAGATCAGCTATAACGTCGACTTGAGGAGGTTTCCAGGGGTCCGGGAGGTGTCAGCGGTCCTCAGGTCCAACAACCTCCGAGCCCACCTCGTCTATTCGCATCAAAAATTCTTGGATATCCTGCCTGTTAGGGCGTCCAAAGGTAGCGCTATCAGGTACCTGAGCTACAAATGGGGCATTCCACTCAATCGAATGCTCGCTGCGGGCAATTCTGGAAACGACGAGGAGATGCTCGGCGGGGTGACACTCGGCGTCGTCGTCGGCAATCATAGCGTAGAGATAGAGCATCTAAAAGGTCGACCCAAGGTCTACTTCGCCCATCAAACATTCGCCAACGGAATCCTCGAGGGTATTGAGCACTTTGGTTTCGACGATCTTTAGGCGTTCCTTTAATCCTTCCGTTGATTCTTCCTTTAATCCCTTATCCCGGAAGAAACTATCAATAGCGTTCGCCACGCCGAATTCACCTAAAGCCCGTCGGACCTCAGCTAAACCGACAGGAAGCGATATAGCTAAATGATTGTTACCTGCGGCCTTGGATCACAAGGAGACCTTGTTGGACAAAGATCCAAGTCCGGCTATCTCGTCAAAAGAGGCTCCCCATAAAACCTACCGAAGTCAAAACGGGCCCACAGATTGTCGATGGTTACACGACAATGCCACCTGGAAATAAGTCCCACGAAAAAGCTTTGGTGGGCGCCACTGACCACCCCTCTCGAGGAATTTAGCCTTGAGATTCTCGCTATATCGACCTCTTTGATGCCCATTAGGGATAGGTCGAGGCCGAAAAGCAACTAGCCTCAATTTGCCATGGGCTCACTCATTAAAAAACGGCGCAAGCGTATGCGCAAGAAGAAGCATAAGAAGATGTTGAAAAAGACGCGTTGGCAGAGAAGGTCTAGCAAGTAGCTTTGCGACTGACTCTGGTCGCAAAGCTACCCAAAGCCACTGACTGCGGGATTTCTCGATATCACGAGACAACTAGCCCCGAACACCTAAGGGTGCCTCGGGGCTCTGTTATCTCTACCGATATTTGATATCTCTATGCATTTGCAAAAATGGCCCCAAAACGAGGCAATCACCTAGCAGGCCAGGTAACCGATATCTTGCGAGTCCGGTGACTTATTCGGATTCCAATGCCGGTGGAGTAGTCCTTACCCTTAGCATCGTGGCCCGCACCCCAGAGAGGGCAAAACTATATCTCCCCTTTGAATCTGGGGTCGCACCCTCAGTCAGGATTGTCACGAGGTCATCCCAGTCAATACCGTCTAAGCCGTAGTAAAGGCTCGACCCACTCCCCGCTAGGTGCGGTTCTAGCCCTACGATCCTGCAAAGCTCCAAGTAGACGGAGTTGAGTTGGGGTGAAACCGCCTTGGCTGCATTCAGG
>JABEUO010000195.1 GCA_013044415.1 Acidimicrobiaceae bacterium | reverse complement strand
TCAAAGAGATTGTCGTTGATCTCATCGGGAAGTGGGTAACCCTCTTCGATACCTTTTAGTCCCGCAGCGAGTATCACGGAAAAGGCTAGGTAGGGATTGCAAGCTGGATCGAGCGCTCGATATTCGATCCGGGTGGAGTCCGGCTTATTCGCCTTTGGCTTCGGTACCCGAATCAAAGCCGAGCGATTATTGCGCGCCCAAGAGACGTAGACCGGAGCTTCATACCCTACGACTAGCCGCTTGTATGAGTTCACCCACTGATTGGTTACTGCGGTAATCTCTCCGGCGTGTCGCATTAGTCCGGCGATAAATCCCTTTGCAACCTCTGACAGATTCTCCTTCTCTTCTGGATCGAAGAAGGCGTTGTTGGTCCCCTGGAAGAGCGAGAAGTGGGTGTGCATGCCTGAGCCTTGGACGCCTACCAGTGGCTTTGGCATGAAACTAGCGTGCACGTCATGACGGGCGGCTATCTGCTTAGCGATGAGCTTGACCGTTACGATGTTGTCCGCCATAGTTAGCGCGTCGGTATAGCGGAGGTCAATCTCGTGTTGCGAAGGGGCGTCTTCGTGTTGGGAATACTCGACCGGGATGCCCATCTCCTCGAGAGCTAGCACGGTCTGTTTTCTAATCTCGGTAGGGAAGTCGCTCACGGTCAGCTCGAAATACGATCCGAAGTCCAAAGGAGCGAGCTTCACGCTTGGGTCGGAGCTCTTGAAGTAGAAGTACTCCAGTTCCGGGGCCGCGAAGAATGAGTAGCCCATCTTGCGGGCCTTCTCAAGGGTCCTTCGTAGGACGTTCCTGGGGCAACCGTCGAACGGACTCCCGTCGAGGCTGTTGATGTCACACAGGATTCTGGCCATCGAGCTATCGGTCGGGAGGACCTGGAATGTCCGAGGGTCTGGCATCGCCAGAACGTCGCTCTCCAAGACCCTCGAAAAACCATCAATCGCCGAACCGTCGAAGGTCATTCCCTCCTCAAGGGCGCTCTCTAGTTCTGCCGGGGTTATCTGGAAGCTCTTGGGTATCCCAAGTACATCAGAAAACCAGAGCTGTATAAATTTGACCCGCCGCTCCTCGACACTTCTCAGAACGTAATCTCTTTGGGTGCTAGCCCCATCTTTTTTTGCCACGTGAACATCTTTATCGCTCAAGGTCGAGGAGTGCCTTTGGTGATTCTTATATTAACCTACTCTTCACAACTTAGCTAAGACGACATACGCTTGATGACCTAAAGTTGCATCAGGCACTCCTCGATCAGGAGTTCCAGTGCCGAAGGAGGAGTATGAGAGCGCGTACACCAGCCGAAGTCATAAGACTTGCCAAGGATGAGCACGTCGAGATAGTGGACCTGAGATTTTGTGACCTCCCCGGGGTGATGCAACACTTCTCGGTCCCCCTAGCCCAGTTGACCGAAGACTCCTTTAGCGAAGGTTTTGGATTTGATGGTTCCTCAATTCGAGGTTTCAAATCGATAGAAGAGTCCGACATGATCCTTAAACCTGATGCAAACACGGTGGTGATTGATCCGTTTCGCCAGCACAAGACGCTCAATCTGAACTGCTTTATATTTGACCCGATAACCGGAGAGCCATACTCAAAGGACCCTCGATATATCGCCAAAAAGGCCGAAGACTACCTAGTTTCCACCGATATCGCCGATACGGCCTATTTCGGACCCGAGGCTGAATTTTTCATCTTCAATGATGTCAAGTACCGACAAGACGTAAGGTCGTCTTACTACAGCGTCGATTCGATCGAGGGTCACTGGAACTCCGACAAGGATGAAAAGCCAAACCTCGGCTACAAGATCAGGCCTAAAGAGGGTTACTTTCCAGTCCCCCCCACCGACAAGCTACAGGACCTCCGGTCAGAGATGCTGCTAGTAATGCAGGCTTTGGGTATAGAGATCGAAGTACAACACCACGAAGTCGCAACCGCTGGGCAAGCGGAGATTGATATGCGCTTTGACACCCTCTTGAAGATGGCCGACAAGCTGATGCTCTATAAGTACGTGGTCAAAAGTGTTGCCTTTCAGGCGGGTTACACCGCAACTTTCATGCCCAAGCCGCTCTTTGGTGATAATGGATCTGGAATGCATACCCACCAATCCCTTTGGAAGAGGGGCGAACCACTCTTTTACGAGAAGGGGAACTACGCAGATCTCTCGGACATTGGGAGGTGGTATATCGGCGGGATACTCAAACACGGCAGGTCGATACTCGGCTTTGCTGCCCCGACCACTAACTCCTACAAGCGCCTCGTCCCGGGGTATGAGGCACCGGTCAATCTGGTCTACTCCCAGAGGAATCGTTCAGCGGCGTGTCGAATTCCGGTCTACTCCCCGTCGCCAAAGGCGAAGAGGGTCGAGTTCCGCTGCCCCGACCCTTCGACCAACCCCTACATCGCCTTTGCTGCGATGCTCATGGCCGGTCTCGACGGAGTAAAGAACCGAATTGAACCGTCCGATCCCGACGAGAGGGACCTCTTTGATCTCTCACCGGAAGAGGCAGCCAAGGTTCCACAGGTTCCCGGCTCGCTCGAAGAAGCGCTAGATGCCCTTG
>JABEUO010000194.1 GCA_013044415.1 Acidimicrobiaceae bacterium | reverse complement strand
TCTGTCGTTTTGAGTTCTTCTGTCGTTTTGAGTTCTTGTCAAGATGACCGAGGCCACGATCAAAGCACTCTGCCTCGATCCTTTATAGAGCATGTCCCCAATTGCGCGCCCGAGCGGATCAACACTTTTGACCCGTCGGCAGGCTATTGACACTAGCCGAGAAATTGAAGCCAATAAATTGTGCTTCGATACCGCAGAACGAGCTAGCAGTACCAGCTCCTTACTTAGGAGCCATTCGCAAGGCTCCGTCGAGGCGTATTACCTCACCATTCAAGTAGCCATTACGAACTATCTCGAGCACCAAACTCGCATAGTCCGAAGGCGTCCCCAGACGATGTGGGAAGGGTACCCCGGCCGACAGGGCGGCCCTTATCTCGTCGGGTAACGAACCCAATAGTGGGGTGTCCATGATCCCGGGGGCGATAGTGACGACCCTCACCCCAGCAGCGGACAGATCCCGAGCTGCCGGAAGGGTCATGCCGACGATCGCTCCCTTGGAAGCGGAATAGGCCAGTTGGCCTATTTGACCGTCAAAGGCGGCAATCGAAGCCGTGTTGACGATAACACCCCGCTCCTGGTGTTCAAGCGGCTCGGTCCTTGCTATTTGAGATGCTGCATAGCGCATAATGTTGAAGGTTCCGAAGAGGTTTACCTTCAATACTCTGTCGAATGATGCGTAGTCGTGTGGCTCACCCCTCTTGTCGATGACCCGCTTACCAATTCCGATGCCAGCACAGCTAACTGCGACACGAAGGGGCCCCGATGAAGCGGCCGTTTCCATGGCTTGGCTTACCTGATCTTCGTCGGTGACGTCGACCGAAAGGAATTCCGCAAGTGGACCAAGCTCCTTGGCGAAAGCCTTCCCCTTTTCCTCGTCCCGGTCGAGGATAAATACCCTCGCGCCGGATTCAACTAGCTTTCTTGCCGTTGCTGCGCCGAGCCCCGATGCGGCACCAGAAACGACTGCACTAATACCTTTTGTATCCATGTGCACACTCTAAGGCAACAAAGCGGCCAATTCCGATCAGCCCGTGTCGATGTGGTTATTAAGGGCTTTAATTTATTGCGGCTCGTTGGGCCTCGGATCTCGCTAGCTCGTCAACCAGTTCATTTCCAGCCACCCCCGAATGCCCCTTTACCCAGTGGAAACTGTAACTCTCCGGCGATTGTAGGTAAACCTTCAACAACGGTTCCCACAAGTCCTTGTTGGCGACCGGGTCACCCTTCGAATTCCGCCACCCATTGCGCATCCACCCGACATACCATTTCTTCTGAAAACAGTTGACCACATAGGTTGAATCTGAGTAGATTTCGATCGGACCTTCCAAGTCCTCTAAAGCCCTAAGTACCGCGGTCAGTTCCATGCGCTGGTTGGTGGTCCTCGGTTCTCCACCCGACCTCGAACTCTCCCCCTCCTTGGCATACGCCCAGCCTCCTGGACCTGGATTACCCAAACACGCTCCGTCGGTAAAGACCTTCAAAGTCTCCTCCATTAGCCAATGATCGAAAAGTTAGCTAAAGCTAAGCTAGCCGCTCGAAAAAAGGTGGCGTTAACTTCAAACTCGTGCTTGACTAGGGGTTGTGATATTTGACGGTTTTTCTCATGCCCTGCCAGATATAGACCCCGAGGAGACCTCCGAGTGGCTGGACTCCTTTAACGCCCTAGTCGAGACGAAGGGCAAGTCCCGAGCGAGCTACATCTTGATGCGGCTCCTCGACGGCGCGCGCTCCAACCAGGTCGGCTTCCCTTCAACTGTCTCCACCCCCTATATTAACTCCATTCCTCCGGAAAAGGAGCCTTGGTTTCCGGGTGACGAGGCCGCCGAAAGGAGGATCCGGGCCTATATCCGCTGGAACGCGGCGGTCATGGTCACCAGGGCCAACATGGCATCGGATGGTATTGGCGGCCACCTATCCACCTACGCCTCTTCGGCATCACTTTACGAGGTCGGATTTAACCACTTCTTCAAGGGAAGAGACAGCGGCAACCACGGAGACCTCATCTACTTCCAGGGCCACGCCTCCCCGGGGATCTACGCGAGGGCGTTTTTAGAAGGGTACTTCAACGAATCTCAGCTCGATAATTTTAGAAAAGAGATAGACGGAGGGGGCCTATCCTCCTACCCACACCCCAGGCTCATGCCGAGCTTCTGGGAATTTCCTACCGTGTCGATGGGCCTCGGGCCGATGAACGCCATCTATCAGGCGAGGTTCAACAAATACCTCATGCATAGGAGGTTGGTCGACACCGAGCCTTCAAAGGTGTGGTCGTTTGTAGGAGACGGAGAGTTCGACGAACCCGAGACCTCCGGTGCGCTTGGGGTAGCAGGACGAGAGCACCTAGACAACCTAATCTTCGTAGTGAACTGCAACCTCCAACGCCTCGACGGACCGGTGAGGGGCAATGGCAAGATCATCCAGGAACTCGAGGCCCTCTTCCGAGGGGCTGGGTGGAACGTAATCAAGGTCATTTGGGGCTCCAAATGGGACGAACTGCTGATGCGCGACGTCGACGGGGTCCTGCTGAACAAGATGAACTCCACCCCCGACGGTGAGTTTCAGAAGTACGCTACCGAGTCCGGCGGATACATCAGGGAAAACTTCTTTGGTCCAGACCCTAGGTTGCGAAAACTGGTCGAACATCTAAGCGATCAAGATCTCCAGGAGCTACCTCGTGGCGGCCACGACTACAAGAAACTTTATGCCGCCTATTCAGCAGCGGTACAGAATGTCGGATCACCAACGGCGATCCTCGCCAAGACCGTAAAAGGGTGGACCCTCGGTCCCGACATCGAAGCGCGTAACTCTACACACCAGATAAAAAAGATGACCAAGGGTCAGCTCAAGCTACTGAGGGACACCCTTCAGCTTCGAGACGTAATTCCAGAGCACCTACTGGATGAGAACAACCCCCCCTACATTCGCCTCGAACCAGGGAGCTACCTCGAAGACTACCTTTTGACTAGGAGGAAAGCCCTTGGAGGATTCGTTCCTCGGAGGCCGAATCGTACGGTTAGCCTGCAGCTACCTTCCGATGAGGTCTACTCCGAGTTCTATCAAGGATCTCAGAAGTTAGAGGTTTCGACGACGATGGCCTTCGCCAAGCTCCTTCGAAATCTAGCCAAGGACCCATCGATCGGAGAGAGAATCGTTCCGATCGTTCCCGACGAAGCGAGGACCTTTGGGCTAGAGGCGATGTTCAGGGAATCCAAGATCTACGCCCCAGAGGGTCAGCTCTATACGCCGGTCGACGCAGGACTCTTGCTTTCCTACTCCGAGGCAAAAGATGGCCAGATTATGGAGATGGGAATTACCGAAGCCGGCGCTATCTCGACCTTCATAGCAGCAGGCACTTCGTACGCGAGCTTCGCAATGCCGATGATTCCGGTATACCTCTTCTACTCCATGTTTGGCTTCCAAAGGACCGGGGACCAGATATGGGCGGCTAACGACGCTAGGGCAAGGGGATTCCTGATCGGTGCCACCGCCGGGAGGACAACGCTAAATGGAGAGGGTCTGCAACACGAAGACGGTCACTCGCTAGTGCTAGCTTCGACGGTTCCAAGTATCGAGTGTTATGACCCAGCCTTCGCCTACGAGATGGCGATCATCGTTGAACACGGTCTAGAGGTCATGTATGGAGAGAACTCGAAGGACCGGATCTTCTACATCACCGCCTACAACGAAAACTACGTAATGCCGGCGGTCCCAGCGGGGGTCGACCTGACTAATTTCAAGGCAGGGGTGATCAAGGGAATCTATAGGTTCGAGCCTCCGGCCGACGTCTCCCAAGTAGATGCGATCTCCTCCTCGACGCCGCAGGGCACCCCGAGGCAAGCGACGATCCTCTTCTCGGGTTCGGCCCATCCAGCGACAAGGAAAGCGAGGGAATCCTTAGCCAAGAACTGGGGTATCTCCGTAGACACCTGGTCTGTTACCTCCTACAAGGCACTAAGAGAAGAGGCCCTAGAGGCGGAGCGTTACAGCCGTCTGCATCCAGGAGAGTCCGAGAGGGTCCCCTACGTGACGTCGGTCCTCGCAGACTCGATGGGTCCAATAGTCGCGGTGAGCGACTTCATGAAGATGGTCCCAGACCAGATTGCTCGCTTCGTTCCCGGACGCTTTGTCTCACTTGGAGCCGATAGTTTCGGCAGGTCAGACACGAGGGAACGGCTACGTAGGTTCTTTGAGATAGACGAAGCGGCCATTGTAATTGCCGTCTTGCACGCCCTCTACCTTGAAGACAAGGCGAGCGCTAGCGAGGTAAAAGACGCAATCGCCTACTATCAATTCGAGACCGACCGGATCGATCCGACGATAGCCTGAGATCTGCGCCTTCTGCTTGACAGAATCTTTTGCGACTACCACTCTATTTCTAGTACAAGTGGCGAGGTGGTAGTCGCTTTACTCGACCGACCTAAAGTCGACTGACAGAGTCGACTGACAGAGACGATAGGCCTTTTCAAAGCTTCCACTAGGGTAGGAAAGGTTGCTATCAACTCGGACAAACCAGGGAGCTGACCTTAGGTGACAGACAAACCCTTCTACCTCACCGGCGACGAGCCCTCTGATAAATTCCTTGCGGAAAATCCGCTAGCACTGTTAATCGGTATGGTACTAGACCAGCAGATACCGATGGAGAGGGCGTTCGGTGGACCATACATCCTTTCCCAGCGGCTTTCAATTCCCCTTGAACCACAGGCAATCGTAAACCTAGATCCAGAGATCTTGGAGGACATATTTTCGCAGAAGCCGGCCTTGCATCGATTCCCAAAGGCGATGGCCGAAAGGGTGTGGGCACTCTGTGAGATCGTTGCCGAATCTTACGACTGCGACGCCTCGTCAATTTGGTCCAGCGCACTTTCTGGCGAGGAACTACTCGATCGCCTCGAAGGCCTACCGGGCTTCGGGACCATGAAGGCAAAGATCTTTCTTGCGCTCCTTGCAAAAAAACTCAAAGTCAAGCCCGAGGGGTGGCGAGAGGCGGCTAACCCCTATGGGCAACCAGGCGTCTTCATGTCGGTGGCCGACATCGACAGCCCCGAATCGCTGCTAAGAGTGCGAGCCTACAAAGCCCACATGAAGGCCGACAAAAAAGTTGGCGAGTAGCCCAATTGACCTGGTAGCCAACCCAGGAATGATCTACCTATGCACTCCGATCAGAGATGACCTCGTTGGCTTCGTTGCCTCGTGTATCAAGGGCGGTGTCAACATCGTCCAGCTAAGGGAGAAAAACGCCGAGGCAAAGGAGGTCATCGTCGCCGCCAAGGAGCTGAAGAAGGTTTGTGGCGAGCTGGCTGTACCCTTCATCCTCAATGACCGTGTTGACCTTGCGCTAGAGGTCGAAGCCGACGGTTGCCACCTAGGACAGGACGACGCCCCGATCTCCCTGGCCCGTAAGATCCTCCCTAAGTCATCGATTGTAGGGCTATCGACGCATTCGCCAGTGGAACTAGAACTGGGAAATCAAACCGACGCAGACTACTTGTCGGTCGGGCCAATCGTAGCTACCCCCACCAAACCGGGCAGACCCGGCACGACCATCGAATACCTCGAATATGCCAGGAAGTATTCCACTAAGCCCTTCTTCGTCACCGGCGGGGTAAGCCCAGAATCGGTCGAAAATCTAGTCATGGCCGGGGCGAGGGGATTCGTCGTGGTAAGGTACCTAACCGAATCCTCTAATCCGGAATCCTCAGCGAGGGGGCTCCGCAGGGCTATCGATGAAGCTATGGCAAAATTAGCCTAAAACTCCCTGTCATACCAGCCCATGAATATCGCCATGACCCTCGGGTCTGCCCGTAATCCGTCGCCTGCCGCTATTATTCTGTGGAGTTCAGCCCTTTGAGCGCTCGCAACTAGTTCCCTGGATACCCTTAGGTTAGACTCGGTTCGCTCCTGGGCGACGATGATCATCCATGGCTTGTCACCGAGCATCTTCACCTCTTCGAAGGTATCAATCGATGCTATCTCGGCATGAAAGCTAGCCGCAGTGGTGGCTTTCACATTCACCTTGAAGCCCTCTAATAGCTTTATGTATGACTCTGGGTCAAAGTCCTCCTCAAAGATATAGAGGGCTGGGTCGATGCTCGCGACACCCGCCACCGACCCCGAAGCAATAGCCGCCATTACGACCGAAATAGCCGCTAATTCATAACCGACGAGGACTACCCGTGACCCAAGTTCTTCTTTCATCGCATATTCGACCACGCGGACGAGGTCGTTGGTCCAGTTCGAAAGGGAGAATGTACCCCCCGAATTACCTACGCCGCTGAGCGAGACCGATATGCAGTTTGAATTTGTCGCATTGGAGAGTCGTTCGGCGAGTTCTGAGTCTAGGTGCCCCCGATCGAAGATGTTTGTCCCTACCGGGGTGCCAAAGGCGGCGACCAGTACGGTGTTGCCTTGGGTGTTTTGAGGTTTTTGGGCCCGATGAAGGTAAGCCGCTAGGATGCGACCGTCGCTTTCGATATCTACCTGCAATTTCCACCGCCCAAAGTAATTCCTAAAAACTATCTCAGCTGCGAACCTAGCTCAAGTGAGCTGCGCCTAGGGTCGGCTATGTGAGAATATGGGTAGTTGCCAACACCGAATTAGGGGAAAAGTTTGAAGAACACGGGGGAAGACACCACCGAGCGGCACTGGCCCTCGGTCTAGATTCACGACTGATAAATCCACTAGACGTTATCATCGCCCAGAGATCGGGATCACAGCCAGAGCTGATTTCGCATAGCAGGCCAGATGTCGCACTATTCCTCGATAAAGACGTCCACTTGGCCGAGTCACTCGAAGCTTGCGGGGTGAAGGTTTCCAACTCAGCCAAGGCGATCAGGGCATGTGACGATAAGAGGGAGATGCACATCGCCTTTAGTCGGTCAAATATACCAACTCCAACGACGATCATCCTGCCGAGACCCTACCCTTCACAACCCCATCACCCGACGGCACTTTTAGCGGCTGCGAAAAGATTAGGGTTCCCATTGGTCGCCAAAGCCTCGAGGGGATCATTTGGAGCCCAGGTCTATCTCATCAACGACGACGATGAGTTGATAGAGATCTTCAGCCAGAACGAGATGCGTGAAGCGATCCTCCAGGAGCTGGTAGAGACCTCCTATGGGAGGGATATTCGAGTCCACGTAGCGTCGGATCGGGTAATCTGTGCGATTAGTCAACGAAGCAGCGACGATTCCCTCCAGGCGAACCTCACACAAGGTGGAGTCGGCGAAGTTATCGAACCGAACGGAACTGAGATCGACCTAGCGCTCCGAGCGGCCAGGGCCGTTGGAACTGACTTCTGTGGGGTGGACCTACTGATCGGTGAAGGGGACACCAGGCTGGTATGTGAGGTCAACTCAAATCCCCACATAACTCGACTCTCCGAGATAACTAACATCGACTGTGCCAAGGTCGACATTCTTTCGGCTATCGGTCAGCAAACTTCGACCTCCAAGTAGCGGTGACTGGTAGCAAAATGACTGGCTGGCTAATCTACCGCGACAATGACATCAAAGATAACGAATTCTTCATATCCCAGCTGATTTCAGCGTTTGGAGCACTCGGTCAAAAGCTGGAACTCATCAGCTACCAAAACTTTGCACTAAAAATCCAGCGCGACTATCGCCCTTGTGACTTCGTAGTGAACCGGAGCTTTAATCCCGACATCACCAGGATCTTCGAACAGCTAGGCATTGCTGTATTCAATAGCCTGGCCATTGCCGAAGTAGGTTACGACAAGGCGTTATCGATGGCGACCGCTGCGGCGCTAGGGATAGAAGTGTTAACTTCCGTGCTGAGTTTTAGTGACGATCCCATAAGCACCGAGTTTGAACTTGAAGTCCAAAAACCCAACTTCGGCCACGGTGGGCACGGCGTTAAATTAGTGGATTCCAAGGCACCACGGCCGAAAGCCAACGAAAAAGACGCCATCCTACACCAGATCTACTCGGCCTCCACTGCTGAGGACCACAGGTGCTACGTCTTTCTAGACGGATCTACCTACTGGACAGTCAGGACGGCTGCTAAGGGAGAATTTAGGGCAAACCTAAAACAGGGTGGGAGGGTGGAGGCCTACGATCCGAGCGAGGCGGAGGTGGAGATGGCCCAAAAACTACACCGACACCTTGGACCTGGGAACTACGCCATCGACCTTATCCCCTACGGGGAGTCGTACGTATTGAACGAGGTCGAGGATGTGTGTGGATACCGCTCGTTATATCAGCTCTCCCTTTGCGACCCCGCGGCCAAGATCGCAAAGGGCATATCCTCGAACCTCTAAAGGGTCACGCTTCTGGTCTCTTCTGCTGCCTCTTGGCGTCATATTCGGCCTTGTACTCCAAAAAAGCCTCATAAGCCCTCGGGCCATAAACCGTCCCGGGTCCACCGGAGAGCAGAATAGCCACGCCGATGGCCTCGGCAACTTCTTCCTTGGTCGTCCCCTTTATCGCCGCCGCCCTGGCGTGCGAAGCTATGCATCCGTCGCAACGGTTGATCACAGAGATTGCAATGGCGAGGGCCTCTTTGACCGTGGCCGGAATCACCCCATCGGCCATTGCCGCTTTGGACAGTTCCGAAAAGCCCTTATAAACCTCTGGGATCTCACCACGCAACGCTTTCGCTGATGGGAGTAGGTCCTCCATCATCTTGTGGTTTTTATCACCAGATCCCACGGAAACTTCCATTGCTTTCCTTTCGAATCAACTACGCGCCACTCTGGCCACTTGATAACTACTTCGCCCGGATGGCTAAGGTTTTTAGTCGAGACCCACCAATGGCGTGTAAGCCTAGAGGACGGAAACGGCCTCCGACAATGCATCTCCGGCCTCTTTAGCCAGAAGCTTCATGTCCTCAGTAGACACGAGAGACGCTGGATCGATAGCCCGCACCAAAATTCCATCTGGTTCTTGAGAAAGAACTACGTTGCAGGGCATTACCAGGGCCATGTCGGGATCCGCTTCAAGCGCCTTATTTGCAAAGGTTGGATTGCACGCACCAAGAATCTTCAGTGGGCTCCGATCGACGTTAATCTTTGCCTTTAGGGTCGCAGAGACGTCAATCTCGGTGAGTACTCCGAAACCCCTCTCCTTGAGGGACTCCCTCACCCTCTCTTCGACCGAGGCCATATCACCCTGCACCAACTTGGTAAATCCACTCATGCTAAATCCGCCTTCCGTCCTGTTTGTTATCAATCCTAACATACCCTATGTGGTATCTAACACTGACCCTATGCGGAATAGTCCAGACGAAATTCGGATTCAGGCCCCTTCAAGTTGGAGACGATATCGGGCTGAAGTTGATATCGGTTTGAAGTTGCTATCTGGCTGGAACTTAGTAGTCCCGCTCCGCTCCGCTTAAAGGCCGATCCTTTCGGCCAGGATAGAACGGAAATCACTTGAAGATCCAAATAGCAACTGGGAGGACTTGGCCCGCTTGAAGTAGAGGTGTGCGTCGTGTTCCCAGGTGAATCCGATTCCACCATGGATCTGGATGTTCTCTGCCGCAGCAAAAAAGTAGGCGTCGCCGCAGAATGCCTTGGCTAAGGGAGCGGAGATCACGGCTTCTTTTGGATCATTTGCCACCGCCCACATCGCATAGTAGGCGGCCGATTTTGCCGATTCGACCTCGACAAGTATGTCCGCACACTTATGTTTTATCGCCTGGAACGATCCTATCGGCCTACCGAACTGGATTCTGGACTTAGAGTACTCTACCGCCATATCCAAGCAAGCTTGCGCTCCACCCACCATTTCCACACTCAGTGCGGCGGCCGCTACATTTACCATCTTTGCATAGATTTCTGGTCCGTCACCGACCGCTCCGATCAGGTGAGCGGGGGCCGATGCAAACTCGACCTTCGCCAGCTTTCTGGTCTGATCAAGTGTCTCCATTGGGGTCCTAGTCACCACGTCGGCGGAGCCAGAAACATAAAAGAGTGAGAGTTCGCCGCCCACTTTGGCAAAGACCAGAAAGTCGGTAGCAGAGGCACCGTCTATCACATACACCTTGGAAGCCGAAAGTAGGTAGTGATCACCATCGGGGACAGCCTCCCCCGAAGTCGGCGCCAGATCGAAACCGTGTGCCTCCTCGTAGCCGCAGACGCTATATCTTGCCTCACCCGTTGCAATGCTAGGTAGATGCTGCGACATCGCCTCTTGGTCATCCGATGCGATAATAGCGTTGGCCGCCATTACCACGGAGGAGAAGTATGGCCCACAGAAGAGTGACCTACCCATCTCCTCGAGGACTATACCGAGTTCGACGGCTCCATAACCGAGTCCACCATAGTTCTCAGGGATAGCGAGCCCCGCGAGGCCGAGCTGCTCGGTGGCCTGCTTCCAGACGTCCTCGTCGAAACCTACTTCACCCTCCATCAATCTTCGCACCGACGCAATCGGGGACTTGTCGTCGAGAAACCTTCGAACCGACTTCCTCAGTTCGTCTTGCTCCTCAGTGAAAGCGAAGTTCATCTTCTCCTCCAGTTGCCGTGGCCCGACATCGAATAGAAATATGGCCTAATCTTGGTAAATGGGCAAACGCTAAACCCATTCAATATCGATAAGCCGAACAGAGAAAGAAGCTATCACAGACATGGACCAAAGAAGCTTCACCCATGAAATCGAAATTGGAGACCTGCTGATATATCGACTAGTCGTTGGACCGATCGCAAACAATGTCTACATCGTGCGTTCCAAAAATACCGGTGAGTCGGTACTCATCGACGCCGCAAACGAGCACGAGAAGCTACTCGAGGTCGCCCAGGATCTCGGGGTCAAAATGGTCTTAGAGACCCACGGCCACTGGGACCACATCGGGGCTGTAAGCGAGGTTAGAGACGCTGGCTACGAAGTGTACGTAGCCAGAGAGGACGCTAACCTGCTGCCGAGCTACGATCAGCTGCTAAATCATGACGAGGTGATCGAGGTGGGGGGCTTGAGGATAAAACAGATCTGGACACCTGGCCACACACCGGGGAGCTACAGCTTCGCGGTCGAAGGTTACCCAGTCCTCTTCACCGGCGATACCCTTTTCCCAGGAGGGCCCGGAACGACGGCACTTGAGGGTGGGGACTTTTCGGCGATAATAAATTCAATCGAAAACGAAATATTTTCTAAGTTCTCCAATGACACATTAGTCCTCCCCGGACATGGCGAATCGACTACCATCGCACGGGAAGCTCCAAACCTGCAATCTTGGATAGATAGAGGATGGTGAGTCCACTTTTCGCTTAGAAAGGGTGTCGACGGTATTAGGTTTTTCCAAATGGAAGTTCTCGAACCGAAGAAGAGTCAAAGCGAGATAAGTGGCCCATTAGGCCTCATTTTTTCCAGAAGGTCCACCGGGCGCCTCGTCGAACCGGCTCCTGACCCCCAGGAAGTAATTGAAATTCTCCGTGCCGGCATCTCGGCGCCAGATCATGACTCGTTAAAGACTACGAGGTACGTAGTCTTCACCGGCGAAGCTAAAGATCGCTTCGGTGAGTTCCTAGCACAACGCCTCACAGATCGCCTTGAGGCAAAAGAAGCGACCCCTACCGAGGGACAGCTCAACAAGGAGCGCACGAAACTCGACAGGGCGCCACTGGTAATCGCAGTTGGGGTGGCATACGCCCATGAGACGAAGATA
>JABEUO010000193.1 GCA_013044415.1 Acidimicrobiaceae bacterium | reverse complement strand
TCTCCGAGAATCTGGTGACCCGATGAGTGTATATGACGAAAGTCACAGGTGCAAACATGGCATGCAAACATGTATGACACGTATACAAATTAATAAGTTCCGCACATCGAGATCTGCCTGTGCTGGTGGCTCGGGCTGAAATCCACCATTTATTCGAATACCACCTTTTTGACCTTATGTAATTCTTGGCGCCAGATCATCCGGGGTCTCCCAGTGACGTCGGAACAGAAGAGACGGATCGTTACCTGGATTTCGAATTGAGAGACCTTGTCGCGTAATTCCAGGTCGAAGGGGCGTGGAGTCAAACAATTACAATTTAGACATGCTTACATCTGCGCTTTTCGGGCATTATTTATGGTGTACTTCTGTACCTTTGGTCCTGGGGAGAGTGCGAAGAAGGTGTGTCTCAAATGGGGTGACTACCCGCTGCTTTTTTGAATTTTCCACTTATTGGCGACTAAAGGCTTAGACAATTTTACATTTCTTGGCGGTCGGAACTTTGGTATCGAGTGAATACCAGCCTGTAGCATGTAGCTTTTAGCTGTGTCTAAAGAGGGTTAAGTTGGAGATCGGTTCAAATTTCGGTGGTGTCCTAAGGACAGTGTCTATAGCGGATGCATTAACTGATGACCTGCGTTCAAAGGTTCTCGATGGCGCCTTTCCGCCAGGATCGACGATCACTGAAACCGATGTGGCCGCAAATTACGGCGTATCAAGGCCCACAGCAAAGGCAGCAATTGTTTCGCTTGTACACAGTGGACTTCTTAGGCGAGAAGCGAACAAGCCGGCATTCGTTCCGCGATTGACCCGAGGAGACGTAGAAGATCTTTACTTCGTCAGAATCAACATCGAAGCGTCGGTAGTTGGTTACCTCGCCGAGATGGGGATTATTCCCCAGGGAGCCTCAAAGGCAGTCACTCAGTTGGCTGAAATAGATCATGACGCTCCTCCTTCGACTTTTGTTGCTGCAGATCTGGCGTTTCACCGAAGCCTGGTGGATGCGGCCGAGAGTCCAAGACTTTCAACCCTCTATGGGCAACTCCTAGGAGAGATTCATCTATCAATGGTCCAAGCACGATACGCACTTGGTCAAGAGCGTATAGTTGGTGAACATGGGGCAGTACTCAATGCTCTTGAAAAGGGGGATGGAGAGGCTGCGAAGGCATTGCTGAGTGAGCATCTGACTGGTGCCTGTGAAGCGCTCAGCAAGGTATTTGATCAATTCAATTGATCGATGCATGCTTTTCGGCGAGTCATGGTTGGAGCTTTTTGAAAATGTTTAATAGGCGATCGGTCCCAAGATAGTGATGCTGTTAGATAAACACTTTCCAATGCAGGTCTTCTCAAATCAGCGATAGAAAGTACGGGGTCATGGCCGTCTGAGAGCGATTTTTGAGTGCGTTCTGCGGATCAAGGTAGGAGTTCTGCGGCGAGTCCTCGCAACTCTTGGGCGCCAAAGCAGTGCCGTGAAGATGATAGGACCTATTGCCTAGGGTAACTGCTGGCTCCCAACATTCTCTGCAACCCAAAGTGAGATGTTTGCCCACTTGATTTCTTGAGGCGGATAGTAGTTGGTTACACCGCCGACGGTTAATTAGCCTCCGTTGTTGTAGATCTCGGGTGCGGACATGGCCGGGGCCAAACCCCGGGCCGCAAGGTAGTTTGGGCTTTGATACCAACTACCCGAATCGCATGAATTGTCGACCCTTCATCCGCCGTGGCGAGCCTCAAAGTTTGGCTGCTCGGATGGGAGACGCCCGATGAACTCCGATTACTCTAAAGTGACTTGCACCGTACTAGCGAGGTTTCCTAATGCGATTCGTCTGAGCCGTTTCCCCAAAGCGCAAAGCCGACGCTGAGCAGGTTCCCAAAACCCCAGGGACTCATCAAGGATTCTTCGCCTAGGTCGAGGCGTTGTTCATTATCCTGCAGAAATTTTGGATAGCTGATCGAGAAGGATTAATAAAGAGGAGCCATCGACATGCAAAGACTTGGATACAAGGTGGTCGGTCCTGACGACGGGCCACCACTCATACTTTCGAATTCCTTGGGAACCACTATGAAGATGTGGAGTCCCCAGCTGGATCATTTGAAACAACACTTTCAGGTAATTCAATACGATACACGTGGCCACGGGAGTAGCTCCTCTCTTCCGGGACCGAGCTCAATAAGTGAGCTGGCGGAGGACGTGATACGACTAGCAGACGAACTGGAAATTTCCCGGTTCAGTTTTGTCGGACTTTCCTTGGGTGGAATGACCGGAATGTATCTTGCATCGATATTTCCTGACAGAATTGACAAGCTTGTGTTGTGCTGCACATCTCCGAGAATGGCGAACACTGCATCTTGGGACGAGAGGGCCAAATTCGCACGAACAAAGGGAACGCGTGCCTTGACTCCTCAGCTTTTGCAACGCTGGTTCACCCCTCGCTTTGTAGATGATACGCCCCAGCTCGCAGATTTTCTTGAAGAGATGCTCGCAAGCGTCAACGATGAGGCCTACGCCGCTTGCTGCGGTGCAATCGGAGACATGGATCTTTGGGACTTGCTCCCGAAAATATCTGCGGAGACGATAGTGGTGGCGGGATCGTCAGACCCAGCTATCACGCCTTTGACGGCCCTCGAAATTCAACAGGCTATTCCCGGGGCGAGCCTTGCAGTTATTGCAAACGGTTCTCATCTGGTCAACGTGGAAAAGCCGGCGGAATTCTCAGAACTTGTACTCAATCACTTGCTAGGCACGACATTTCAACGGGGATCCAAAATGAGGAGATTAGTACTCGGAGATTCTTTTGTCGAAAACTCACTCGCTAACGCAAGCAACTTTACCCGCCCACTGCAGGAGATCATCACCGAATTTGCTTGGGGAGGCGTCTGGAGCAGACCGGGGCTCGAACTGAAGGAAAGGTCTATCGCAACAGTGGCCATACTTGCGGCCCTCGGTCGGCATGACGAGCTAGAACTTCATATCAGGGGAGCCTTAAATAACGGACTAAGTGAGTCGGAGATTTCCGAGGTGCTACTGCACGTTGCGGCCTATGCGGGTGTCCCAGCCGCAAATACGGCATTTAAAATCGCCAAGTCCGTAATAGATGGAACCAAATAACAAGGCGAATTCGGGTGGTCGGAGGTGTTTCAAAACGGCGGTAGTCGCAATGCCGCATGTTTTGTTCGAGAGCAGGGATATGGCTGCCCCTGAAGGTCTGCTAAATCCAAGAAGACTTGATATTAATTAGGACCGCCCGATCCGTATTCAGAGTTCATCAAGTCAACTACCTGCGGGTAACGCTTAGTGGGGAGAGAAGAAGGCTATCGAAAGGTGCGCTACGGTCTGGGCGAGCACCCCCCAGGTTAGCGGTGGGATCTGCATGCTAGATCTAGGGGTAGTACGTTTCGGTTTGAACCCACCCGTAGCTCATTCTTCTATTGGCGGAGAACGAAGACAGTCAGGTTCCTTGGACCGTGAACCCCTTCAACGCGGGCCAACTCGATGTCAGAAGTGGCGGAAGGTCCAGAGACCATTGTCAAAGGTCGTCCAATATCGTGTGCTGTTATCGCACCCACGATGTCAGGAACTATTTGGCTTTCATTTATGACGACGAAGAGATGATCGGGAACTAACGTCGAGATCGGTGGTGCCTCATCGTCAGATGAATTAAAAATAATCGTTCCTGACGTGGCCAAGCCGACCGCACAACCCGTTAGTGTGCCCAATACCTTCGTGTTGTAGTCGTTCAGTGTCAGCTGGTCTGGGTGGGCAATCTGAAATCCGGCGACTGTATTGCTGAATAAGCTCATTAGAGGAGTCGACACACATATCGTATCGAATCCTCGTGGTGCGTCAATTTTCGAAAGGACACTTTCGAAACTTGAAGCCAAGGCATCCGTTTCAATCTCCACCATTGTGGAGCGATAGTCTTCAACTCGTTCGATGAATAGCTTTACAAGGTCGTCGCGCCCTAAACCGGACTCTTCTTTACCAAGCGGGGCAGTTCCAATCAGAGTTGACTGTGTTCGAACTCCGTTTGATTGTGAGGTGTTTGCCTGACGAATCCTCTGCAAGATCTCACTTTTTGAGGAGGGCATCCAACGTTCCTTTCCGGTAAGCATCCCGCAGTGTTTCTTTCGGTGCAGCTGGCAAGGTTCGAGATTCGATCCACCCATTTATTGGCGGCAAATATTTACCGACCCTGTTTAGCACGGGTCCTCCGTACTTGAGAATTCGACTAACCGATGCTGTCGCGATGTTGAACAAATTTGTGTTACCCATGACTATTCCTACGACTCCAAACGAACCCCGTTCAATATTTCCCAAGACGGTATCGCGTTTGTGGTCGGAGTGGATCGATCTTAGGTGAATTAGGATCTCTGGGATATTTATCTTTACTGGACACACCTCATAGCATGCACCGCAAAGTGTCGAAGCAAAAGCGAGCTCACCTGCTAAAGGGTCACCGACGAGCTGAGGCGTAAGGATGGCGCCAATGGGTCCAGGGTAGACCGATTCATAGGAATGGCCCCCGACCCTTTCATACACGGGACATACGTTTAGGCAGGCCGAACATCGAATACACGAGAGCGCCTGTTTGCCAATTTCATCGGATAGCACCCTCGTCCTCCCGTTGTCCAGGAGGATTATGTGGTATGACTTCTCATTGAAGGGTGTTTCTTTTCCGAGTTCCAGCTGTGCAGGCGGTCTCCCGGTCCAGATGGTGGTGTAGGGGTTCATTCTTTCGCCGGTCGAGGAGCGGGGGAGTAGGGTCAAGAAAACTTCTAGGTCTTCCATCGTCGGAATGAGTTTTTCAATACCGACGATACTTATTACATTGTTAGGAAGCGTCAGGCACATTCGCCCATTTCCCTCAGACTCGACTATGGCTACTGAACCGGTTTCAGCTACTAAGAAGTTACCGCCGGTAATTGCCACCTTTGATTCTAAAAACTTCTCTCTCAGGTGTTGGCGCGCTGCTTCGGCGATCTTTGAAGGTTCAGCTTCGAGGGTGCCCTTCTTAGCGAAAGTCGCCTCGAAAATGTCTCGAATTTCCACCCGATTCCGGTGTATCGCAGGGACCAGAATGTGCGAAGATTCATCCCCGGCTAGCTGGCAAATCAACTCAGCAAGGTCGGTTTCTGTGGGTTCGATTCCATTTTCAACCAAAAAATCATTTAGACCGATCTCCTCGGTAACCATGGACTTTACTTTGATCACCGATTGTGCACCTGATTCGCGCACCAATTCGAGTGCAATTTGCCTCGCTTCAGTGGCGTCCCTGGCCCAGTGCACTTGACCACCCGCTTCGGTTACATTGCGCTCATACTCTTCTAGATAGAAATCGAGATTGGAAAGGGTGTGCTGCTTGATTTGGGCTGCTCGAGTCCTGAGTTCTTCCCAATTTTCTACCTCGGAGACTACCTTCTTCCGTTTTTCTCTAATCGTAGAAGTGGCGTGGCTAATGTTTTTACGCATTTGAAGGTTGCGGATTTCCCTCGTCGACCGTGATTTAAATGAAACTGGACTCCGCTGCTGATCGCGGTGCTCAGTTCTTAACAGCCAGGTGTTTGCCCTTGGAATACCCTCATTTGGCCCCTCAGGCCTGCCAGAATCCGTGCTCACTTCGCCCCCGAAAAGTTAGATAGCTTCCCTTGTGTCTGCCGAGTAGCGATTTCGAGTATTTCTGCATAATGCATTACCGTCAATGGCTTCTTTGCTGCTTGTATCCCACCACTAAGGTTCATGAGGCAGGATGAGTCAGCGGCCGTCAGCACTTCGGCTCCCGTCCAGTAGACGTTTGCGAGCTTCTCCTCCATCATCACTGTTGAAATGGCGGAATTTTTAATTGAAAATGTTCCTCCAAATCCACAGCATGAATCGGATTTAGGAAGTGGAACCAGTTGAATTCCACTCAGCATGCCAAGGAGTCGCTGTGGTCGATCTCCTAGGTGTATCCCACGCAGTGAATGGCAACTCGTATGAAAAGTCACCTTTTTAGCGAAGGTGCCTTGCAATTCGGTAACGCCGAGAACATCTAAAAGGAACTCGCTCAACTCGATGAACTTGCCTGTCCCGCCTACCGCGGCCCGTGTGGGTCCCAGGAGCTGAGGATAGAACTCTCTAACCGCAGTGGTGCAAGAAGTAGAAATGCCGACAACCCAGTCATAAGGGGTGAAGTTGGTGAGGTGTCTCGCCGCAAGCTTTTTTGCCCTCGTTTCATATCCCGTGTTGAGGTGCATCTGCCCACAGCAGGTCTGTTCAAGTGGAAAGTCGATATCAAGCCCGAGCCTTTCTAAAAGGCGAATTGCGGCAGCGCCTGCCTCAGGGAAAACGGTATCGACTATGCACGACGGAAAAATCGCAACCTTCATGGGTCAACATTATCACCAAGGCGCCTGAAAGTCGTGGTTGTTCACATGTAATACACGTATCAAATTAATACAGCGAAGAAATATCAATTGGGAAAATGAACTATGGCTGCCTAACTGAGCGTATCGACCTTGCTGTCAATAGTCCTAGGTTACCTACAGCAATTGCGGCGGCAGCGACGAATAAAGTGCCGGGTACACCGAAAATCCGAGATTCCGGAGAGGCGAGAAGTTCTCCAAGCGGTAGGGTTGCCGTCGAACCCATCCAGTCCAGAGAGGTCACTCTTGCCAATGCCTCTCTTGGGATACTGCTCTGAAGCAGTGTGCTCCAGATAACTTCGAATGCGGAGAAAATTATGCCCTCGAGGATAGACGCAAGGCCAAGGATTATTAAGTTGGCACCGAGGGCTAGACAGAGCGGGAACGCAGCCGCAAAGGCGGTCATTATTGCGATGAAGCGCATCGGATATTTTGGCCTTATTTTGAACCCCGCGATTGATCCAAGCAGTCCGCCAACGCCTTGTGCTCCGAGGAGAAAACCCCATGCCTTAACTCCTCCGAGGTGGTTTTGGGCAATGATGGGCCCCAAAACCAATATTGGACCAAATGCGACGAGGTGCATGGCTGAGTAGGAGAGTATGGTCAAAGCGGCCCATTTTCTTTCCCTGACCACCCTCACGCCCTCGAATAGATCAGTAAGCGGGTGTGCCCCTTTACTTAGGCTTGCCTTCGGATTGGCGTGTATAAGTGACAAGGCGATAGCCGAGATCAAGTATAGAAATGCGGTAAAGATAGTCGCCGCTGCGGCCGAATAGCTGGCCATGATTACAGCGGTGATCGCCGGACCGGCCGTCTGACCCAGCGCAATAGCCATTGATCTGAATGCATTTGCCTTCTGGAGCGAGTCCGAAGGAACCACTTCGGGAATTAGGGCTGTTATCGATGGCGTGAAGAATCCTCTTGCGGCACCCCAGAGAACGGCTAGAACAATCAGTTCGGTTTCTTTGGCCGAAGCAAAAACTATTACAGCCGCTATGAGCACGCTGATGATTGTCCTAGTGAGGTCTGAGGCCATCGCAACAAGTTTGCGAGACCTTCTGTCGGCAACGACACCCCCGATGAGTAGGAAGATGATAAATGTGAAAGATGCGCCGGCTAAAACTAGTCCCACCTGAGATGCCGATCCGCCGCGGTCTAATATAGCGAACGTTACCGCAACGGGTAATCCCATCGATGCAGAGACTGAGGCGAACTCAGAAATTGCGACAAGCGAGACTTGTCGTTGGGTCTGGCTGAATTTTGAAATTTTGGTCGACAACTTTTGATCTCCATGAGCGCCTCTGTAAGGCATGGGTGTGATAGGAATAGACATTGGTCCTGCAAGAAGCACTCACCGCATTGCACTGGCGAACTTCAGAGAGAGCGGGGGGTTACCCTTTGCTAGAGATCGTAACCAGAGGTCGGTAACAGAATGAACCCCAGTTTGAAGCTTTCATCGAAGTTACCCATCTCTAAATCCCTAACCTTGCCTTCAGTGGTGGCTTGATACCCTGGAGAGTACGTTTTATCCACTATAGACGCGAATCTTCTCCACTCGGTTGACCTAAACATATGAAACACATCAAAGATGCGCGGGTATAGAAGTCAAGTCAAACTGTGTGGCAAACCGGTGGTTCAATGTGGAGAACTGATTGGCTTTCTCGTTGGAGGTGAAGCCCGCAGGGTCCTCGGGTGTAAATATGAGTGTAGCGATGTATATGAGCTTGCGGCGGTGAATTTCGTACCATGAGAATCATAAATGGTGTTATGGAGGCCTCTAAGGACTAGATTTCTCGAACTAGAGCTCATTATTCAAGTTCAGGTGGTCTTGACTAGCTCATCTGCACACTTTTTAACCTTTAATAGGTGCTATTTAGTGTGCTGACTTGAAACCTCCCCACGGATAAATCCGGGGGATTCCTGGCTCAGGCAGCCTGAGTGCCCAGCGGACACCCAGGTCTTATGCCATCAACACCAGCCGGGTC
>JABEUO010000192.1 GCA_013044415.1 Acidimicrobiaceae bacterium | reverse complement strand
TCCGTTTTGCACCCTGGGCGTCTCCACGCTCACATCAACAAGACCGTCGCACCTTCATGTATAATTTGTTAAGTGGACAGCACCGAGATCATCCGTCAACTACAAAATGACCCGGCCCTGAAGGCTGAGATGCGGGCCGTACTATTGACCGAGGAACTTCTGGCAGTGCCTGACGTTGTTGCCACATTGGCCGAAACCATGGCTCAACATAACCAACGTGTTGAACATCTAGAGAACACAGTCAGCTCGCTGATTGATCATCAGGCTTCCATGCAAAACAACCTCCAGGATCTAATCCAAATGACCGCTCGTGGTTTTGCAGCCATGGAATCGGGCTTCGCTGAGATGCGAGAAGGTTTAGTTGGAGTTCAAGCAAAATTCGATCAGGTTGATGCAAAATTCGATCAGGTTGATGCGAGGTTTGATCAGGTTGATGCGAGGCTTGATCAGGTTGATGCGAGGCTTGATCAGATTGATGCGAGATTCATCGAAGTAGATAAGAGGTTCATCGGTCTAGACGCCAAGTTCACTGCCAAATTCGACCAGGTTGAGTCCGCAATCCGTGATTTAAGAGGCCACTTAGAGAACTAAATTCCAGGCACTCAAAAAGCGCTACGACAGTTCCAGCTATGGGCATCTCAATTCTTCTTCGCTCATGATACTTAATCGACCTTCGTTGTATCGCATACTTGCCTTGTGATACGCCTCCCCCCTGAACCCGGGAGGATTCTCTTCTAAAAAACCGTGCCTTACTCGCTAGGGTCGCGTCAACAACCTCCGGAGTAATTTTGCTATCAAAGGATACGAAAAGTTTGACACCGAACGGTAGGGGTGTTAGTCTAAGTGGTCAGTGGACAGGCCACTGATAACCACAAGAGGTTAATGGGGGCTAGTGTGCAAATTCCTACCAAGGAGCGCACGCCCACAACGCGCCCAATTGGGGAAGGGAGCTTTAGATGGGTTCGGAAGTAGATCTGACTGAGAATCAGAATATAAATCAACTTGGGAGGCGGTCTTTCTTAGGCCTCGCAGCGGCGGCGGTTGGGGGAGTCGTACTAGCTGCGTGCGGAAATGGTAGTTCATCCTCTAGCGCTACCACAGCGGCTTCAACCGGTTCGGGATCGTCCTCGACGGCGGCACCCGCCAAACAGACCGGCCCGATAATAGTAGCCGGGGAGCAGGACAACTCTGGCACGATCACAACGCTCATCCAGCAGTGGAACAACGCCAATCCCGACACTCCGGTAACCTACCAGACGATTCCGCCGACCACCAACGACGTCTACAACCAGTACGTCACGGCGTTAGCGGGTGGGGCCTCGGTCCCAGACGTGTTAACTATGGACGTCACCTACCCCGGCACCTTTGCCGCTGCCGGATGGGTACTACCGCTGGATGCTTACGCAGATGCAGCATTTCAGGACCAGTTCATCTCGACCGCACTGGACATCGGCAAGTACAAGGGCAAGCTGTATGCAATCCCACAGTCGGTCGACGTAGGTCAGCTCTACTACAGGACAGACCTACTGCAGAAGTACAACGCTAAGGTTCCTACTACCATCGACGAGCTCGTTGCCACTGCGCAGAAGATCCAAGCCGCCGAGCGCCAGAGTAACCCTAACTTTTGGGGCTACGTCTGGGAGGGTGCCCAGATCGAGGCGGTATTCGACGAGTTCTGCGAATACACCTGGGGCTATGGAGGTGAACTCTCAAGCGGTTCAAAGCTCACCCTCGATACACCTGCTGCCCATAATTCCCTCCAGTTCCTCTATGACACGATCTACAAAACGAAGATCAGTCCTCCGGGAACTTCAACCATGAAGCCCAATGACGCACTAGTGCTAATGCAGAACGGCAACGCACTATTCATGCGCAACTGGACCTTCGCCTTTGCATTGGCCAACAAGGCTTCGGTATCCAAGGTCGCTGGCCTGGTCTCAAACGCCTCCCTCCCTGGGGTCACTGCGGCGGATGGCCACGGTTGCACCGGCGGCTGGATGTACGGGATCAACGCAAAATCCCAGCGGCCAGAAGCTGCGTGGAGGGTAATCCAATACCTCACCTCCAAGCCACAGCAGATCCAGATGACCGCTGGAGCGGGACTTCTCTCCGCCCGCAAGGACGTTCAGGGCGATGCACAACTAGTGGCGGCTTCTCCTAACCTAAAGAACCTTCCTGGAATACTCGAAAAGGCTAAGGCACGTCCTTCTATCCAGAACTATCCGGCAGTCTCTGCAACATTCCAAGCCCCGCTCAACTCGGTCTTGGCAAACCAGACGTCAGTCAGTGCTGGAATTCAGGCTATTCAACAAGCAGGTGCAAGCGCAGTCGTTGCTTAGGCACAAATTACCCCAGAACACCCCCCGGAAACAGTGTTCCTCCCCCGGGGGGTGTTCTAATTTAAAATCGTGATATCCACTCCGCCCCACACGAAGAAGCTCCTGGAAAAAGGCGGCATTTAGCCGAAGCATTACAGAGCAGACCGATAACGTCTATAGCTGTTGGCCTGCGCCAATCTATCGCCCTTACAGCGTGTGAAGACTCAGCCAAGCGCCCGTCATCAAATCCACTAACTAAGAGCAGAGGCTATCTCTTCGTTGTTGGGCCTTTGCTCAGTCGGCTCTTTGCTCAGTCGGCTCTTTGCTCAGTGGGGCCTCTACTTAGCTGGCAGCTTGTGTGCTGAGACACTCTTTGTCGCTGGGTTACCCGCTAGCACCAGCTTTATCTCATCGGCTAGCATTTCGGTAACACGGACCTGGGACTCCTCGGTTAGTCCGGCGACGTGGGGAGAGTGCACTACTTTAGGATGGGCGTTCAGTGGGTGCGGGCCCGGAGGTTCCTCTGCCCTCACGTCTAACCCTGCACCTCGGATAGTACCGTCCTCTAAGGAAGCGAATAGGGCGTCTTCATCGACGAGGCCACCTCGGGAAGAGTTGATCAAAAAGGCATCCTTGCGCATCGATGCAAGAAACTTGCCATCAACCAGCTTGGAGGTATCTTCGGTCAACGGAATGTGCAAAGAAACGACGTCTGACCTTGCAAGCAGGTCTTTTAGATCCACTACCACTTCGTCGATACCGATGATCTTTGAATCACCACTTACAAAGGGGTCGTAACCGATAACGTCCATACCGATGGCCTTCGCCAACCTAGACGTCTCCCGACCGGTAGCGCCAAGTCCGACTACCCCCCAGGTCCTGTTGGCCAATTCGATGCCGAGCCGTCTATCCCATTCTCCTTGTCGGACAGAAGCGTCCAGTGAAGGTACCTCCCTGGCGAGGGCGAAGGCTAACGCCAATGCGTGCTCTGCGACGCTCCTCGCATTAGCCCCTATAGCTGCGACCACGACCACTCCCTCTTGGTCGGCGGCCTTCAGGTCGATATTATCTAAGCCAACTCCCGCCCGGGCGACAATCTCCAGGGACGTAGCCGCCCTTAGGATCTCCGAATCGACCTCGGTCTTGTTCCGTACGACAAGTGCCCTAACACCGGTCAAACTCTTCTTGAGGGCCTCGGGATCCTTATATAGCTCTGGATCGAAGGAGACGCTATAGTGCTCAGCGAGTTCATCAAAAGCGGCACCCCAGATGTTTTCTACTACCAGTACCTCTGCAGATTCAACGGCCTTCGGCCGGGAGTCCATCGGTTGATCAGACACAACAATAAGCCCTTCGCTCTGTCTCGACGCAGCGGCATCGAAATAGTCTTTGCATCGTAACTACCCTAGACATGCTAGTCAACGTGTCCGGAAATTGGTCTTACCACTGCTAGTGTTATCGCTAGTAAAACTTCTCGGAGGACCCCTTGCTCACCACCCTTTCCGACGCCAAAATACTCGCAACAGGCCTATTAGTCTCTCGGGGGCTATCCGCCGATAGCGCCGATCGAACTGCGTGGGCGATGGTAACGGCGGATGCTTGGGGGAAGGGATCCCATGGCCTATTACGCCTTCCGCACTACCTGCGGAGGCTCGATGCCGGCGGGATAGACCCAGTGGCTGAGATGGCTCTCCTCAGAGATACCGGCCCACTCGCCGCCTTCGACGGACACGGGGGGATGGGACACTATCAGGCCTATCGGGCCAGTGAACTCGCCACCGAAAAGGCGAAGCGGTTCGGGGTATCGCTGGTCAGCGTGGCCAATTCAAATCACTGCGGGGTCCTTGGACTCTATGTTCTCGAGATGGTAAAGGCAGAGATGATCGGACTCGCATTCACCAACGGCCCGGCGGTAATGCCCGCCTGGGGAGGAAGTACCCCTCTCGTGTCGACCAGTCCAATCGCCGCAGGAATCCCCATGGGCGAAGAGGCAGCGATAATCGATCTCGCAACTTCGACAGTCGCCAGGGGAAAAATCGCCCAGGCAGCGTCTAAAGGCGAGACCATTCCAGATGGGTGGGCCTTCGACGCATCGGGAACCCCCACCAACGACGCAAAAGAGGCTCTAAATGGTATGCTCGCTCCGATGGCCGGGGCTAAGGGTTTCACCCTGGCGCTGATGGTAGAGGCACTGACGGGTGGGATAGTAGGACCGAGCCTTTCTAGTTCCGTCGCCGATCCGCTCTCTAGTGCCGACTCATCAAAGCCCCAGCGGGTTAGCCACCTACTGATGGCGATCGATCCGGCGGCAACCGACCCGAGCGGAGGTGCGGCCGGGAGGCTGAATCAGCTCGCAACCTCGATCACCGGTTCCGGCGGGCGAATACCGGGTGCTCGGAACTACCCAGCCGAAGGATTAGACCAAAATTCGACCGTAGAGATCTCCGATAGCGTCGCAAAGGAGCTCGCAGCCTTCGCCGAAGCCTCCTCCCTACCACTACCGCCGAGTTGGCGAGGCGCAGTCCAGTTCGGCAGCTAGCAGGGGTCCGTAGACTCCCCTCAACGACCGACCAAAGGGGCCAAGCCAACGGGTCTGAAACCAACTACTTGAATATTGGACTTAAGTGCTGGGCTTGGGTGCTGGGCTTGGGTGCTGGGCTTGGGTATTAGAGAAGCGATCGGCCGTGCCTGGGAGGCTAGTTAGTCCCTCTGACTTGGATACCGAGGGAAACGAGGGAGTCGGCAAGTGCCTCGACCTCGGGATCTGAAGCCGGCCTCACGGGGCCGACCATGTACCTCTCACAGAGTCCAAGAAGCGACAGCGCAGCCTTCCAGCCGACCGGGAAGCTGGGGGGACGACACGCCTGGACGACTTTAAGCAACTGCCCCTGTAGCTCCATGGCAACCTGATACTCGTTATCGACCCAGGACCGATAGACTCCACAGACCAGCTCCGGAACCAGGTTCACGCTAGCCGCTATGGTGCCGTCACCACCGACCAGCATCGACGCTGCCAGCATGGTATCCGAACCGGTTAGTACGGAGAAGTCGCCCTTCGAAGCACTGCTTGTCGCAGAAGTGACACTTGCAAAGTACTCGAAGTCCCTAGAGGAGTCCTTTATCCCGACGATATTTTCATCCTCGGCGAGCTCTGCTACAAGCGAGGGCGGTATTGAGATCTTGGTCATCTGGGGAATGTTGTAGAGCAGTATCGGCAGAGGAGAGTCCGCCGCTAAACGGTGGTAGAAGTCTCCGAGCGATCCGGCGGAGAGCGGATAGTAGTAGGGCGGCGGGACTAGCACGTGGGTCGCACCCAATGCTGCGTAACCCTCGATGTCCGTTACGACGTCCCTCTCGGTGACCGACACGGTCGCGGGTATGACCGAAAGGGAACCGTCGAGCTGTTCGACGGTCCTTCTGGTAACTTCCATCCTGGTCTCCCTCTCTAACAGGGGACCTTCCCCTGTAGATCCGACCGGGCATAGACCGTTGACCGGGGCCTTGGTGATGTGGGCGACAAGCCCCTCAAGTCCTTTTAGGTCCAACTTGGCCCATGAGTCCACCGGGGTGGCTAATGCTGCAAATACACCCTTTGGTGCCCGACTAATAGAGCTCATCAGAATCACTTTCAATGCCCGAGTTGTAGATTTACTTCTAGCCTAGTTACGTTGAGAAAAGCCGGCGAAAGGGTCAGACTCCCTAGAGAGGGATCGACCACCATCGACGACGAGGTTTATCCCAGTAATAAAGGAGGAGTCTTTCCCGGCCAGAAAAACCGCCGCCTTTGCGACCTCGTTTGCACTCCCCATCCTCCCGAGTAGCGTCGGAGCCTTCTTCTCACTCGCCAGCTCATCGAGGGCGCTCTTGGTCGATGGAGTCTCGATAGCACCCGGGGAGAGTGCGTTGACCCTGATCCCGTAGGGTCCCAGCTCGACTGCGAGGGCCCTGGTCAACGAGAGGATCCCCCCTTTGGACGAGACATAAGGCAAGTAGGTTGCTACCGGCAGGTTCGCCTGTATCGCCGCAAGATTGATTATCGAACCGCCCGACTTCTCGATCATTGCCGGAGCGACCAGCTTGGACAAGGAGAAGGCGGCGGTCAAGTTGGTGGCGATAATCCTGTTCCACTCCGACTCGTCGACCTCTAACATCGGACGTCTAATTCCGTGATCGGCGGCGTTGTTTACCAGGATGTCAATCGACCCGAGGTCACCGGAAGCCCGATCTACGATCTCCTTCCTCACATCCTCGATTGAGATGTCACCGCCGAGCTCGAGTGCACTGCCCCCAAATTGGGATATCGACTGCGATATCGACCTTGCTCGATCGAGCGCAATATCCTGGACCGCTACCTTCGCTCCCGACTTCGCCAGGGCTATCGCGATCGCCGATCCGATCCCACCCCCGGCTCCGGTCACCAGTGCGACGAGACCCATCAGGTCGTCTTTCACGTCGACCTCCTCGGAATCGAAGCTCCCCTACGACCTACCAGAAAGTCGAAGTCCGCGCCCTTTTCGGCACCGTTGACGTGGCTGCGATAGAGCGAAACGTAACCGCTTTCACCCTTATAATCTGGTCTCGCCCATCTGCTTTGCCTCTCCTTTAGCACTTCCGCAGCTACCTCTAGGTCGATCCGCCTCTCTGTGACGTTGAGGGTGATGATGTCCCCGGTCTCCACCAGAGCGAGCGGTCCGCCGTCGGCGGCTTCGGGTGAGACGTGTAGCACTACGGTTCCGAATGAGGTCCCGCTCATCCTTGCGTCGGAGACCCTTACCATATCCCTGAGGCCCCTCTTCACGAGGGCTTTGGGGATAGAGAGGTTTCCGACCTCGGGCATCCCGGGGTATCCCTTTGGCCCGGCGTAACGGAGGACGAGGATATCACTAGCCTCGACGTCCGCCCCCTCGTCTTCAGCCCAGGTATTGAACCCCTCAATCGAGTCGAAGACGATCGCTCGTCCACTATGGATACAGAGCTCTAGCGAAGCCGCAGATAGTTTTAGCACCGCACCATTAGGGGCGAGGTTCCCGTGCAGTACGACCGTCGCATTACCGGGCGGGAAGAGGGGACGTTCTCGTGGCCTAATCACTTCGGTGTTGTAGTTCTTCGCCCCGGCTATGTTCTCACCGACGCTGCGTCCACTTACCGTCTTCTCATCGAGGTGGAGGAGGTCGGTGATCTCAACCATCATCGCAGGGAGACCACCTGCGGAGTGGAAATCCTCCATCAGGAACCTCCCACTCGGTTTGAGATCGACGATCGTCGGTACATCCCTGGTCAGAGAGTCGAAGTCACCGAGGTCGACTTCTACTTCGGCCCTGCCGGCGATAGCCGAAAGGTGGACTATCGCGTTGGTGGAACCGCCTATCGCTGCGTTGATGACGATAGCGTTCTCGATGCTCTTCCTGGTTACTATCTGTGAGGGCCGGAGGTCCTCCCTCACCAGTTCGACTATCTTCCGCCCGGCTATATGTGCCGCCGTCCGTCGTGCTCCATCGGTCGCCGGGATGGTAGAAGAACCGGGGAGCGCCAAGCCGAGGGCCTCTGAGATAGCGGCCATCGTCGAAGCGGTACCCATCGTCGTACAGTGGCCCGCACTACGAGAGACACAGGCCTCAGAAGCTATGAAGTCCTCCTCCGCCATCACCCCAGCACGAACGTCCTCTGCAAAACGCCATAGGTCGGTCCCCGATCCGACGGTCTCTCCCCTAAAAGATCCGTTCATCATCGGTCCACCCGGAAGGATTATCGTAGGGAGGTCACAGGAGAGTGCTCCCATTATCGCCGCCGGGGTAGTCTTGTCGCAACCGACGAGCAACACCACGCCATCGAGGGGGTTGGACCTGATGAGCTCCTCGATCTCCATCGCCGCAAGATTCCTATATAACATTGCGGTTGGGCGCATCAGTGTTTCACCAAGTGCCAATGTCGGAAACTCAAAGGGAAAACCACCGGCTTCCCAGACCCCCGCCTTCACCGACTGGGCGACTTCGTGTAAGTGGGCATTGCACGGGGCGAGCTCTGACCACGACGCCCCGATACCTATTACCGGTCTATCTGAGAAGAGGTCATCTGGGAATCCCTCCGACTTAGTATGAGAACGGTGGTAAAAGCCGAGTTTCCCCCTCGCCTCGAACCAGTCGGAGCTCCTCAGCTTCCCACTCACGAGACCCCTATCGAGAGGTAGGTCGTCTCCATAAACTCCTCCAACCCGAGATGCGCACCCTCACGGCCGAGACCACTCCTTTTTACACCGCCCATCGGAGCGTATGCCACCGAAGGCAGTGGGTGATTCAGTCCTAAAATCCCGACGTTCAGGCCCTCTGCAATCCTAAAGATCCTAGATGAGTCTCTCGAATACGCGTATCCGGCCAGACCCATTTCGGTATCGTTAGCCATCCTGATGGCAGCTAGTTCCGAATCGAACGGGAATACCCCAGCCACCGGTCCAAAGACCTCATCCCTGGCTAGCCGGCAATCCATGGGTACGTCTTTCAGAAAGCCCGGACGGATGTAGTTCGGACCATCTGGGATTATCGGGGGATCGCCGATAAAGGTCGCCCCCTTGGAGAGGGCTTCCGATACCATCCCCGAGACGTCGCGCACCCTAGTCTGGTCGATTAGCGGTCCAATATCTATCGGCTGCCCAGACATCGGGTCACCTACCCTCAATGAGGAGGTACGCTCCGCTATCCGATCCACGACCTCGTCGAAGACCTCACGCTCGACAAAGACCCTATTTGCGGCGATACAGGATTGGCCGTTGTTGCGAAACTTAGCGATGAAGAGTCCCTCGATTGCAGCGTCCAAGTCGGCGTCGGCGAAGATTATAAATGGTGCATCTCCGCCGAGCTCCAAGGCGCACCTTAGGATCCTCTCCGAGGCGAGGCGCATCAAAGAGGATCCAACCGGGGTAGAGCCGGTAAAGGAGATAGCCCGAAGCGAAGGGTGTTCGATGAGCGCGTAGGACTGCTCCGACGCCGGACCGTAGATCATATTCACCACGCCATCTGGAACCCCAGCGTCGACTAGCGCTCGGAAAAGCTCAGAGACAGCTATCGGGGCCTTCTCGGATGGTCTGGCGACGACCGAGCAACCGGCGGCCAGCGCGGGGGCCAACTTCCTCGCTTGGATCGATACCGGAAAGTTCCAAGGGGTCAAGCTGGCCACCACTCCAATTGGCCTGCTGATCGTCATCTGACGTCTCGTCGGATCCTCGAGGGCGAAGACCTC
>JABEUO010000006.1 GCA_013044415.1 Acidimicrobiaceae bacterium | reverse complement strand
TTTCGACCTGGGATCGGGAGCCGGGATACCGGGGTTTGTCCTCGCATACTCCCTTCCCGTGGGGTCGACGGTATATTTGGTGGAGTCGCAGGTCCGCCGGGCGGAGTTTCTTACCCGACAGAAGGATGCGATCGGCTTCGACTGCCAGGTCGTCGTGCTCAACGAGCGCGCCGAGATAGTCGGTAGGGGGAGGGAGTATAGGGGGATTGCTTCCCTCGTCGTGGCGAGGGGTTTTGCCGGACCGGCTATTACTGCAGAGTGTGCCGCTCCCCTACTCGGTATCGGCGGTGCCTTTTTGGTATCTGATCCGCCCGAAGGTGGATTGGACCGCTGGGACCCAGTGATAATGGACGAACTCGGCTTTGAAAGATTTCCATTGCCGGAGGAGTCGGTGAACCTTTCTGCCTTCCTAAAGGTAAAGGCTACCCCGGATCGATATCCCCGTAGGGTTGGTATCCCGGCTAAACGCCCACTATTCTGACGGCGGTCCCCGCTACCTCCTTTTGCTGGCCTCTTTTTCCTGGTCGGCTGGCCCGAGTTGGCCTATGTTTCACGTGGAACCGCAGCTTTTGGCGCCCTCGCTCCCCCGTTGCTCCTCTGTAACTGTTTCACGTGAAACCTTTTGTGACTTTTCGACCAAGTCAGATCCTTATTATGCCCACTTTTATCGATTACCATGAGAATCCGCGGCTAGGATAGTCGCTGAGTAGTTCAATTCGGCTCTAATATCGACATGTTGGACCGTGGTTTCCTTGAGTCAGTCAGATTCCTTGAACTGGACGGTCCGGATCCTTAGCTGCTAGTGGGACGAGTGTCTTTTTGATAAAGAGGAATGATCGTCTGAGAGGGGAGTAATTTGTCCGAAACGGACAGCCCGCGAATCGTAGCCGTCGCCAATCAAAAAGGTGGCGTTGGTAAAACCACGACGACAATTAATCTCTCTGCAGCCATCGCAGAGATGGGGAAGCGAGTGCTGGTAATTGACCTTGATCCGCAGGGCAACGCCACCGTGGGCCTCGGAATAGATAGAAGAGGACTGCAATTTTCTATCTATGACGTGCTGATGAAGGATATCCCGATGGAGGACGCGATTGAGGCGACGAGTGTGCGAAACCTCTTTCTCTGCCCGGCAACGATCGACCTGGCCGGTTCCGAGATCGAGCTCGTCTCTATTTTCAGCCGAGAGACGAAGCTCAAGAGGTCCCTCGAAGGGATTGCCGAGGATTACGACTTCGTATTCATAGACTGTCCCCCGTCCTTAGGCCTTTTGACGGTCAACGCCCTTACCGCAGCTACCGAGGTAATGGTGCCTATCCAGTGCGAGTACTACGCCCTCGAGGGATTGACCCAGCTCTATCGAAACGTCCGGCTCGTGAAGTCGAGTCTGAACCCGGATTTAGATGTGGATTACGTGGTTTTGACGATGTACGATGGCCGGACAAAGCTATCCGAGCAGGTAGTCCAGGATGTTCGGGGATTCTGTGGGCAGGTAGTCTGCGACACGATTATCCCGAGGTCGGTTCGCCTATCTGAGGCACCCTCCTTTGGGCAACCCATAACGGTTTTTGACCCCTCTTCAAGGGGCGCCATTGCGTATCGCGTTCTTGCTCGGGAGGTTGTCGGTGAGTGATCGAAGAAGTGGACTGGGTAGGGGCCTTTCGGCGCTAATACCGGTTGGTGAGATGGGGGCCCCAAAGTCCGCATTGCGAGAGCTTCCTATCGGGCAGATTAGGCCCAATCCGATGCAGCCACGGAGGCACTTTGACGAGGAGTCACTCTCCCACCTCGCAGCTTCAATAGCTGCACTAGGGCTCCTCCAGCCGATATTGGTGAGAAGGTTTGCCGACCAGGAGTATCAGATAATTGCTGGTGAGCGCAGGTGGCGGGCCGCTAGAAGGGCTGGATTGGATATGATCCCCGCCCTGGTGCAGGAGGCTGACGACCTCTCCTCCCTCGAGCAGGCGGTCGTTGAGAACCTGCATCGAGAGGATCTAAATCCACTCGAGGAGGCGGGAGCTTACCGGCAGCTTATCGACGATTTCGGCCTTACCCATGATCAGCTGGCTCAGAGAATGGGCAAGAGCCGTACTGCGATCACTAATTCACTACGACTCTTTCAACTCCCCCAGCGAATCCAGGAGTACCTCGCTGAGGGTTCAATAACTGCTGGTCACGCCAGGGCTATTCTGGGATCTTCCGATAGAAACTTCCAGGAGGAACTCGCCGAGCGAATCAAGAAGGAACAGCTTTCGGTCCGTCAGGCGGAGGAGGCCGTGAAGGGGCTAAAGGGTACCGCAGCGCCAATCGGAGGGGACGATCCTGGTAGGGTGGTTCGGACCCACAAGCTGGCCGAAGTGAAGGCGCCTTGGATCCTCGAGCTCGAGGGGCTGGTAGGGGAGCTGCTTTCAACTCGGGTCAAGGTCGAGCTGTCCAAGGTATCTGATCCTTCGAAGGAGCAAGCGGGGAGGATTAGTGTCGAATTTGGGAGCCTGGATGACCTCGAGAGGATCTTCAGACTGCTCGTCGGTGATAATCTCGGGCAAGGCTAAAGCTTTGATTGAGACTTTATGAAAGCCTTAACTAGAGGTTATACACACTTGGGGATAATGCTGTGGATAAGCGATCGACTCGCTGTTCGGTGGGGGATCGCTTAGTCGCTAATTTGGACGCTGGTTTAGACGGGAAGGTCGACGGGTTTGGAGAATAGGGAGAGCGCTACCAGCACTGATTCAGCTATCTCCGGGATATTTTTGACCCAGGTGACCGCGGAGTCCAAAGATATCACGATCGCAGGCATCCTGGTCTCTCGGAGGATGGGCATTGCCAAACCGATGACGGATACCTTATTGGTCGATAGGGTGAGGTTTAGTTCGCTGGCCAACAACTCTGCGAGTGTCCTACCCCGGGGGGAGACGTAACTATATCCGGAGTAGAAGCCGATAAATGAGTCACCCTCGCCGATTTCGAGGTGTATGGCTACATCGGCGTTCATCCTGTTGGCGAGGAGGGCTAGCGCAGACCTGTCTGGGTCTGAGTGGGTCTGGACGTGGATTCCTTCGACGTGGAGACGTTGTGAAATGGCTTCGGCGGGAACCTCCGCCTCTCCGGAGTTGGTGACCGCCACTAGTAGTTCGCTAAGGGTTTTGGTCTGACTTCTGAGGTATTCCCGCTCTTTGACCCAATGGACGTGTTCGGGGCTCCTCCCAAAGACCCTAAGGAGTTCGGTAACGGTCTCTTTTCCGCAAAATCCATCGGGGTGTAAGGCGACATTCTCCTGGAAATCGATTAGCGCACGGGAGGTCCGCTCCCCGAATATCCCGTCGACCCTCCCTGGATCGAATCCGATGGACCCGAGGCGAGCCTGCAGTTCGGCTACGTCGTCGCCTCGAAACATTGGGGATTTGAGGTAGAGCATCCTATCACCCAGGCTGTATCCCGCTTCGACCAGGGTATCCCAGGTATTTTTGTCTAAAGTGCCGGTTACCCTTAGCCCCCGGAGGCTCTGAAACCTACCGATGGCCCGGGACGTCGACTCTCCGAATTGCCCATCGGGGTCGAGCAACTGGTAGCCGATCGAGATCAGCCTCACCTGTACGTCGAGGACCGCCGGTCCATTAGAGCCGAGTTTCAGTTCAGGAAATAGCTTTTCGTTCAGTGTCGGTGTTCCAAATCTCTCAAAAGTGGCGAGGAGGCTTAGCTTAGATCGGGATCTAGCTCTCTGAGGAGAGAACTCTTCGATTTTGCTCCGACTATACGTCTAATTGGCTTGCCATCTTTAAAGAGAATAAGGGTAGGAATAGACATCACCTCATATCGCCTAGCGGCGGCTAGCGCCGTATCGACGTTGAGTTTGGCTATTTGGATCTTCCCCTCACGTTCGCTTGAGATCTCTTCGAGGATCGGGGCAATCATCTTGCACGGACCACACCACTCAGCCCAGAAGTCGACGAGCAGTGGTAATTCAGACTCTTTAATCGAGTTTTCGAAGTTGAAGTCGTTGAGTTCGGCTATCTTTGCCACAGTATCCCCTCGGGTTTTGCTAAATAATTTTCTGTGTGTTAAAACCTTACTAACCTACCGAAGATTCCGTCGAAGATTCCAGCCTCCATTTGACCTAGTTAAAAGGCCTAGCTGGCTGGGTGGTGTTTGGCCTCCAGCCAACGCTCGACGTCGATTGCGGCCATGCAGCCCGACCCAGCTGCGGTGATCGCCTGGCGATAGACATGATCCTGGGCGTCTCCACACGCGAAGACCCCGTCGATGTTGGTATGGGTACCGTCCCTAGTGACGATGTATCCGTTTTGATCCATCTCTAGCTGGCCGACGAAGACGTCGGTGTTCGGGACGTGGCCAATAGCAACGAAGAGACCACTGAAATCCAGCCTCGTCTCCTGATTTGTCACCGTGTCGGTCACGGTGACACCTTCGAGCTGGGATTCCCCGTGAAGCTCGGTTACTACCGAGTTCCACTGGAAGCGAATCTTGGAGTTGGCGAACGCCCGATCCTGCATGATCTTCGAGGCCCTAAGCTCCTTGCGCCTGTGGATTATGGTCACCGACTTGGCAAATTTGGTAAGGAAGATAGCCTCCTCCATCGCCGAGTCACCGCCACCGACGACCGCTATGTCTAGGTCCCTAAAGAAGAAGCCGTCGCAAGTGGCACAGGTCGATAGGCCGTGACCGATCAGACGAACCTCGTCTTCGAGGTCGAGCATTAGAGAGCGAGCCCCGGTCGAGACGATTACCGACTCGGCTAAGTAGTCGGGCTCATCGGATTTTGAATCCGAAGTCCAGATCTTAAATGGCCGACCAGAGAGGTCGATCTTGGTCACCTTGGCGGTGTGATAGTTGGCGCCAAAGCGTTCTGCTTGCGAGCGGAAGTTGCTCATCAGTTCCGGCCCCATGATCCCATCTATGAATCCCGGAAAGTTTTCTATCTCCGTGGTCAGCATCAACTGCCCACCGGGCTGATCCGAGGTGGAGGAGGGTTCGCCCTCTATAACTACCGGCGATAGGTTCGCCCTAGCGGTGTAGATCGCAGCGGTCAATCCTGCCGGACCAGAACCTACTATTACGACTTCTCTATGCTGGGTCACTTAGCGGCCACCTTTCAACCTGAGACTTTTGAACTTCTCCGACTCCATGTAAACATACCCAGTAGGGTAAAGATTCCACCCAATACCAAATAAGTGATCCAAACATGATTTCCGGTCAGATAGACAGTTATTAGCCGCACGAGCATTGTTATGGTCAATGTGGCGAATATTGCAGCCAAGACGAGGGCTAAAATGCCATACGTTAGCGCCTTGGCCACCATCAAAAGCGGTCTAATCGCTTTGCCTCTTACCAGCTCGGCGAGGGTCTCTACGGCGTCAGCGGCCCTTTTCGGCCAGTCGGCATCGCCAGAAGGTGATTGGCTCTTGTCAGTCTCAGTCGAATCCACAGACACGTCTCCCCATTTTCTACTAGCCAATATTCCAGCCAATATTCCAGCCAATATCCCAACGATAGACCCGGCGCAGCCGGGGATCTATCTCCCAGCGCAACATAGCTAATCTACCCAGAAAGTAACACCGAGTGTCCTCGGGCCGGCGTGGGTACCGATGACCGGTCCGATAGACGTAACGATGATCTCTTCAACGGGAACCTTGGTCATCTCGGAGAGCTTTTTTACGAAATCATCGATGTCGGGGGCATGGGCGTGTGCGACCGCAACGTGGGAGATCGGGACGAAGCCAGAGACCCTATCGAGGAGGTAGCTGAGTGCCTTCGCCCTTGTGCGCTGCCTTCCGTCCGGCTCTACCAGGCCCGATCTCACTTCGATTAGCGGTTTGAAGCTCAACAGCGAACCAAGAAGGGCCGTTGCGGCGCCGATGCGCCCGCCCCTTTTGAGGAAGTCCAAGGTGTCCAAGGTCCCGAACACCTTGACCTTGGATACCTTGTCGTTTATTTCAGATACTATCTGGGGGTATGGTAGGCCCTCTTGAGCGAGCTTCGCTGCGTGTATCGCCAACGAGCCCTCACCGATGGTGGCACACCTCGAATCGATAACCGTCACATCGATGGTCCCTTGTACCTCCTTGGCGGCAAGTAGGGCACTCTGGTAGGTGGCCGATAGTTCGGAGGACAAGGTGATGCAGATTATCGCTTCAAACCCCTGTACCTTGGCTTCTTGGTAGGCGGCTTGAAACTGGCCTGCGGAGGGGGCTGCGGTTTGGGGGAGGTCTCCGCCCTGCATGCATAACTCCCAGAACTTCTCATTGGTGAGTTCAAACTTGTCGAGGTACTCCTTGTCGCCAAAGCGGATCTTTAGCGGTACAGTCGATATGTTCAATGACCTACAGATCTCGTTTGGTAGATCCGACCCGGTGTCGGTTATAACCTTTACCTTCGCCAATTTTGACCCCCGATGCGTAAGTTGGTAATTCTAGCGGTCGCTTCCGCTACGGCGAAGAAGGCCGCAACCCCAAGTATGAGACTAATGAGTAGTACGACACTCTGGTAGATAAAGCCACCACCCCTGAGGTGGCTGATCGAGTAGTTGCCCACCAGGTAGAAAGCTACCGATCCGAGGAGGGATCTGGTCCAAACCCTCCGATACGGTTTCAGGCTGAGGGGGATTGCCTTGGCCTTTAGCATCCACCACCCGACGATCGCAGCGATTGTGTAGGCTATCGCCAGCGACATCGCCAAGCCCTTTACTCCCAAAATCGGTTGTAAAGCAACCGCGAGGATGACGTTGAGGCCATTTTCGACCAGGTATAGGTAGAAGACCGATTTGGTATCCTTGATCGCCTGAAATCCCTGGGTCATGGCTAAGAAGGCGGCGAATCCCGGGACTCCGAAGGCGAAGCCCAGCAGCGCAGAGCCGATCTCCTGGGTTCCTTGGGCCGCAGCCCGGCCGTGCCCCAAGGCGAGGAAGATCAGGGTAGGACCGAAAGACAAAAAGGCCGCAGCTGCAGGGAGGACCACTGCGACCGAAGATCGCAGACCGACGTTGAAACGGTTGGCGAATCCCGATAGGTCAGCACCTTGGTACCTCTCGGCCAACTCCGGTTGGATAGTGCTCATGATCGAGAGTGCGGCGATGGCGTAGGGAAGTTGGAAGAAGAGGTAGGCGTAGTTGTAGGCGGTAACTTCGCCAGGGCGCCTATCCGCTATCGCCAGAACTATCACTAAGGCCAGCTGGTTGGCCACAACGGCGGCGAAGGTCCAACCCGATAGCTGGAAGACCTCCCTTACGGTGTGATCGCGAAAATCGACCCTAAATCGGATCCGAGCCCCGACCCGTTTTAGCATCGGGATGAGCGAGATCGCCTGGAACGCTACTCCGAGGGTGGTCCCTATCCCTAGTAGCCTTATCGCCCGCGGGTTGGAGAGTACGTAGCTTACGCTCGGGTGGTGGTACATCGAAGCGAAGATCAACAGAGTTATGATTGCGACGATGTTGTTTAGGATCGGGGCGAAAGCCGGTGCCGCAAAGTTTCGTTTGGCATTCAGAACTGCGGTAATAAGGGTGATGACTCCGTAAAAGAGTAGCTGGGGGGCGAAGAACCTGAGGAGTTCGGTGGCTGCGCGTCTCTGCTCGCTGGCCTGGGCCGAATGATTGAGCGAGGTATAAAGGCCGATGATCCCGGGCGCGGCTAACTCGAAGAGCACGGTAGCTATTACGAGGAAGATTCCCGATAGCGTGAGGACAGCCGAGATCGACATCCAGGCCATTCGGGTATCAGATTTGGCGAGCCTAGAAGCAAAAACCGGGAGCAATGTAGAGGAGATCACTCCACCGAGGATGAGGTCGTAGATGGTGTTGGGGGCGTTGTTGGCGAGGTTGAAGACGTCCGCTAGCGAGTGACTCCCAAGGGCATAGGCGAGGGCGACGATTCGGACGAGACCCAAGATTCGAGAGGCTAAGGTGCCCGAAGCCATCAGGGCGGCATTTTTTCGAGTCGAAGACCTCGCACCTAGTAAGGAGGAGAAAATCGAGGATACCTTGGAGAGAATTCGTGGCATTGAAGTGTTGTTGCCCGACTACTCAGTCTCGCCGAGGGGTCGGTCGGAGAGGGCCGCATGGGTGGTTTCCTGGTCTTCACTCGGGACCATCTCTTCTGTTTCTCCCACGGGCTCGGACTGGTCAACCTTGCCTCGCCTCTTTTTGGGCGAGCGTATCCACCAGATAATCAGGATAAGTAGCGATCCAGAACTTAGCACTATTCCCACCAGTGAGAATGAATCCGACCTCACATCCAGAATCGCACTCTGCAGGACTAGACCCGATGGCGTCTTTACCGTTACTAGTAGCGGAAAGTCACCGAGACTCTTCGTTGAGGCGAGGAATGAAGCGGTGATGCTCGAGTGCGCCATGGTGATCTGTTGGCTAGAACCCTTGGAAAAAGATAGCTTGTCAGAGGAGATGGAGACCACGAGGGTTATCGGGTAGTCCAATTTAGAAAGCAACGATATCGGGATCGAGGCATTCTTCGAGGTGAGGGTGATCGCCTGACCCTTGACGATGGTGAAGTTGTCCATAGCCCCGATAGCCCCGGTGATCGCTAGCTTCGAAAGCGTCTCACGCTCTCTTTTGGTGTATATGGTCCCCTCGGATGACAAGAGATCGACCCTGATCGGGGCCAGCACACTAAGGGGCGGTTTGGTCGACTCGAGGGCGGCGAGTGCCCCTTGTGCCTTATGGAGGCTGCTCGGCAGGTTACACTGGTGCGATTTTGATAGTTCCACGCCGACCCGGTCGTTCGGTACTGGGGTGCGGGTCAAGGCGTATGAAGCGGTTTGGGTCCTCAGAAATGGAGCCAGAGCGAGCTTTTTTAGGAATTTACTAAGTTCGCTCACATTGGTGGCATTCGCCACGCTAAAGACCAGCGGCACGACGCGGGTCGCTTGGGAGTTGGGAAGGTCGAAATAGACCTGACCGAGGTCTGAAATCGCCGTAGTACTAGCCAAAGAGGAATCCCTGATCCTTAGGTCAGCGGATATCCCTGGATCGGCTATCAGGGCGGTGGACTTTCCGGCGACCTCGCCAACTGGCGAGGTGAGGGTCAAGGGGAGTCCGTTGGGGTAGGAGGTGTCCGGGAGCACGACGTCGCTGTACCCGAGACCGGCGAGGGCCTTGAGGTCAGCGGGAGTCGGTTGATTGTCTACAAAGAAGACCGGACTCTGGATTCCCTGGCTGGCAACCTTTCCCGGCGGAGGAGAGGAGGCGATCTGTTGCTTGAGGGAGCCGGGTCCGCTGAGACCCCTTAAACACCCGGGCAGTATCGGAAGGTAGCTGGTTACTAGTAGCTGATGATTAGGGCTGGCCGACCAGTTCGAAACGGCCAATAGCGCCTGTTTGTCTGGGGTCGTTCCGGGGAGGTTGCCGAGTGCCTTTCCGTCCATTGCCACCGATAGCGAGAGGTTGTAGTTACTATTCAATACCGAAACGAGATCTCTAAATGTCCCAGCGCTGGCTCGGGGTGAAAGCGAAATGATCGGGGTCACGTCTAACGGATAGTTGATCGAGGCTCCCGAGAGGATGGCGAGGGGAACCGACCTCTGCACCACGACTTGTGAGTTACTCGACTCTACGATCCGGATGGCAATCGGATAGATCCCGTCGCATCCACCTTGGCAGTTTGGCAGGACGGGAACCCCTTGGGAATTGCTATTCGAAGCTATGTCTACGGGAAGGGTGTATGACCCCCCACCGTTACTCAGCTGTTGCAATGGGACCGGCTGGCCAATTAAAAGTGGGTAACCGAGTCCTCCACCCTGGCTTATGTTCTGGAAGGTCGAACGGGATGGAATTATCGGGTAGACCAAGAAGAAGGCCTCTAGCCCGCCGTAGCCAGCGACTCCGGAGAGGCTGAATGTCACCTGGGCGGAGGTATTGATGTTCAGGAATGGGGGGAGGCTCAAAAATGTGAGTTTCGGGTTTTCTTGGGCCGAAGCAGCAGGGGCAAGAGGGGTAAAAGAAGTTCCGACTAGTGCTAATAGAGCCAAGCAGAATGCGGCTACAAATCGGGAGATCCGCCAAAAGCTAAAGCGAGAGAACCTCCAAGTTGAGCTACTATTTCGCACTAAATCGGAATCTAGTTGGTACAACTCTTTTTCAGTATCCACAACATCTCGGGCTGCAAAACGAAGCCGAGCTTCTGATAGAGGCTTAGCGCCCGCTGGTTTGACGACTGGGTGTTGACACTCACCGCCTGTGCTCGCCACCTTCTCGCCCAATTCAAGCCCCTTCGGACTAGCTCACTACCGATACCGTTACCCCATATATCGGGGTCCACCGCGAGCCTCTGTAGGTAGGCTGCGTGCGACCCGAGACCAAAGAGCGAAAAGCCGACGAGGGTATCTTCTGGGCCCCTCGTATCTATCGCTAGCTTCAGGCTGGCTCTGGGGGTCGACGTCCTGGCGTCCTCCATCATCAGTGGATCCTGTTGCCAAAATGGCTCAAAGCAACGGTGATCTATCTTCTCAAGATCGGAGTAAGAGTACCCTTTTGCCCTAGTGATTGAGACCCAAGGAGGCAAGAAAGAGGGCTTGAGAGGTGTTTTAATATCTCGATGCAGGACATAGAGGGTGTCGGCGGGCTCAAAACCTAGTTCGAACATCACCTTGGCGAATCTTTCATTTTCGGCCTGCCACAGTATCGACGAGAATCCCAGCTCCACTGCGGACTCGCAGAGTTGGTTGACTACAAAGCCGGGAATCGTCTGTGTCGGAGTCGGCGGCACGACCAAAGCCGCCCCCTTGAGCCCATACCACGGGGTCAGCTTGAAGCGCCGCCCAGCGGCTTTTACATAAGAACTAACGGCTATGTCTGGTACCCGATCTGTAGCTATAGGTCAATTGTAGTCCCAGCTATCAATCCAATTCAGTGCTCAAAGGATACTTGGGTGTAGGATTTTGTTGTGGCAGTACTGTTTGGAACCGATCCTCTATTTATTGAACACGATCCCGGGACGCACCATCCCGAGAGGCCCGAGAGGCTCGATGCAGTGCTGAAAGGGATCGAGCTCATACAGGACAAGGTCGAAGTAGTTCGCTTCAATCCCGAGCCAGCGTCGGGGGTCCAGATGGCAAGGGTTCACGGAGGGGACTACCTAACGACCCTCAGGCGCTTCTGCCTAATGGGCGGTGGGGAGTTGGACCCCGACACTCAGGTCTCCATTCACAGCTGGGATGCGGCGATACTGGCCGCTGGTGCAGGGATAGACGCAGCGAAAAGACTCAAGAAAGGGCAGGCCGACTCGGCTTTTGTCGCAGTTCGACCACCAGGTCATCACGCAGTCTCCGATTCGGCTATGGGTTTTTGCCTGATAAACAACGTCGCCGTTTTAGCGGCGGAGCTAGTTTCGTGGGGAGAGAAGGTCCTGATATTTGACTTCGACGCCCACCACGGCAACGGCACCCAGGACGCCTTCTACGCTAATCCGTCGGTACTCTACGTCTCCACTCATCAATACCCACTTTTCCCCGGTAGTGGTCGGGTGCAGGAGATAGGGGTCGGCGAAGGCAGGGGAACTACCGTGAACCTTCCCTTGCCGGAGGGAACCACCGGCCCCACCATGCGTTACGCACTCGAGAGTATTGCCTGGCCGATAATTGAGTCCTTCGGCCCCACCTGGCTTCTCCTGTCGGCTGGATTCGATGCGCACTATAAGGATCCATTGACCGAGATGGGACTTAGTTCGGGCGACTTTTACGACTTGACCACCTGGGCGACATCCCTCGTGCCTAAGGGCAGGACGGTTGCCCTGTTGGAGGGGGGCTACGACTTAGAGGCCTTAAGGGATTCGACCGCCGCACTGATTTCAGCGCTTGGAGGCGAGTCATACTATCCAGAAGCCCCGGGCAGGGTGAGACCAGACCGGGATCTGATTGACGCCTTGGCCCAGTTGAGGACCAGGGCACTGGATTAACCATCGGATTAATCACCCTGGGAGCCAAGTCGCAAAAAGAAGACGGTCTAACTCCGACCCTTTTCACCACCAGATAATGGCGCACTTTGCCACTTAGCCAGACCTGGAACTTGTTTCAGAGTTGTAGGTTGGCAGTAGCTATTTCATGCGCCGATCGGAAACGGATTCACCATACCGTGTCGGCCCGGGCCGTCCGGGACTGGTCAATTTCGGGTAGCCTGCTTGGGTGATGTTGCAAGGCTTTGGCCCAGAACTCAAATTCATAAACGAGCTAGCCGACCGCTTCGCCAAACGTAATAAGAGGCTGTATATGGTCGGTGGGGCCGTGAGGGACTATTTGTTGTCGCAGACCAACAGAGACCACCCAGAGCAAATTTTCACTCCCGATGACCTCGACCTAACCACCGATGCCCTCCCTGACGAGGTCGAAGAGATACTCAAGGGATGGGCGGATGCCAAGTGGGCGGTGGGTAAACGCTTTGGGACGATTGGAGCAGAGAAGGCGGGTTTTAAGTTCGAGATAACCACCCATCGGGCGGAGTCATATACCAACGATTCGAGAAAGCCGGTCGTCAAGTATTCAGATTCGATAGAGGAGGACCTTTCGAGGAGGGACTTCACGATCAACTCCATGGCATTTGAACTCATCCCGTCTGGTTCTCCGGTGCTGATAGATCCTTTCGGTGGTTTGAGCGACCTAATGGCCGGGGTGCTAAAGACCCCCCTTTCACCAACTGAGTCCTTTTCTGACGAC
>JABEUO010000005.1 GCA_013044415.1 Acidimicrobiaceae bacterium | reverse complement strand
TGACCCTAACCGTCGGGGCAAAGGCGGCGGCATAGGACTTAGTTAGCCCTAAAATCCCATACTTCCCCGCTGCATACTGAGGAGCCCTCGGACTTCCCCGTACTACAACGGTGGAGGCAATATTGACGATCGCCCCCCTACCGCGCTTGAGCATCCGCCCACCATTTTCGTGGATCATCGCCAAGGTACCTTTTATATCTACCGCCAAAACCCGGTCGACCACTTCTTCAGTTATGTCCTGCCAGGACATTTGGTCCGTAGCAATATCACCTACATTGTTCACAAGGACGTCCAAGGCACCAATATGGTCCCAAACTTTTGCGCACATCTCCCGAGTTTGATCCCAATACCTAAGGTCGGCCTGGACGATAATCGCCTCTCTTCCAAAGGACTCGACGAATTCCGCAGTCCTTTTAGCACCATCCTCCGAAGAGTTGTAGTGGATAACTACGTTGGCCCCTTCGGCGGCAGCCCGCTGAGCTAGCGTCGATCCGAAACCGGTCCCCGCTCCGGTAACCATAACCCATTTCCCGCTGAAGCGGGGGTAGACGGGTTGGGGAAAACCGGAGTACTTCGCCCCTTGATCATTTGTCATAAATGCTCCCTTTTTTAACTCGCAATACATCTCTAAATTCACCCTCTGGTCCGTCAACCGGACCCCGAAACTGGCATCCCACCTCGAGCGAATTCTTCAAACCAAAGTCCGGCCGCCATCGACGTAGAGCACGTGACCGGTGATAAATGAGGCGTGCCGTGAGGCCAAAAAAAGCGCCGGGCCAGTCAGCTCGATGGTCGTTCCGAGCCGACCGACCGGCACCATCTTCTCGAGCTTGAGGCGATTGTCATCCCTAGAGAGGTACTCCTGAGTCAGGTCAGTTTCGATATATCCAGGCGCAATGGCGTTGACGGTGACCCCGTAGCAAGCCCACTCCCTAGCCATAACCCTCATCATCTGGTTTATTCCTCCCTTACTTGCTGCATAGGGAGCGTGGTCAGCGTGGGCGAGTAGTCCCGAAACCGACGAGAGCATGATGATCCGGCCCCTTCTCCGATCGACCATCGACTTTCCGGCCGCCTGGGCGAGATAAAATGCACTGTCAAAGTTGATCGACTGGATCTTCCTCCACTCGCCATCGGTAAAGTCGATCACCGGTTTCCTCAGGTTGATGCCCACCGCGTGTACTAGCACGTCGATACCGCCGAGGGCTTTCTCTGCCAAAGCGACCGCATGCCGTGCTCCACTTCCAGTCGAAAGATCGGCGGTAATAGTCTGCGTATCGGGTCCAAGCTCCTTCGAGACCGATTCGAGACGCTCTCGATCAAGATCTACCAGTGCTATCCGTGCACCCGCTCCCATAAAGGCCTTAGCACAAGCAGAACCGATGCCTCCGGCGCCCGCAATCAGTACCCCGCTGCCAGCTAGTCCGAGCCAATCTGGATCAAATTCCAATCCGACTTCGTCACCCACTGAGTATCCTCTTTCGTCCTTAGTTTCATTTAGTAAAAGTCACTTTCATTATCACATCCAAAGTTATGGTTGTCAACTAAAAGGGACCCAGGCCCCGATCACCTCGATTTCCTAAGATCGAGGTGACGAAGTCGCCAATCGCAATTACCACCTCTAGCTGCGCCTATGAAAACACTTCTCCCAGATGGAGCTGATTTCATTTACCCCAATATCATTGCGGCGGACCTTCGTTGTAATGGCGAGATCCCGAGATCCGGTTTCTTTAAGGACTTAGCTATCCGAACTACTTGACATCAAAAATCCGGCCTGATAATCTTTTCATCAGTAAAAGTGACTTTCACTGTATAAAACTAGACAATAAAAGGGGGGTCGGAATGAAGCTAGTTACATTTGATGCCGGACGAGTCGGGCGCATAGTAGACGACATGATCATTGAACTCGACTGTGCGACGATGCGCGAATACTTCGAACGTGACTCTTCGGTCAAAGAGACGGGGAATAGGGTTCGCCTCGCAGATGCCAAACTCCGGGCACCGATAATACCTAAGAAGTTTTTCCACACCGCTGGCAACTTCCGAGAGCACCACGAAGATCTGGCCCGTGTCAACTGGTCACATCCAGTAAACAAAGGAATCGTCTTTTTCCAAAACGTCGACGCCATCGTCGGACCAGAAGAACCGGTCGTCTATCCGAGCCAGCTCACCAATGAGCTCGACTACGAACTCGAAATGGTGATGGTCATAGGGAAAGGCGGAAAGTTCTTCTCTGCGGAACAAGCCGTAGAGCACATCGCTGGGTACATGATCTTCAACGACATCACGGCGAGGGACATCCAGCGCAGGGAGATGGCCTCGGGGGTCTTCTCATTCTCGAAGGCGATAGATACCTTCTGCCCGATCGGGCCTTGGATAGTAACCGCTGACGAGGTCGGGGATCCACACGACCTAGACATGGAGCTGCGGGTAAATGGGCAGGTCAGGCAGAAGTCGAACACTAGCAGGATGTCGGTGTCGATTCCTCAGCTAGTCGCCTACCACTCGCCCCAGATCTACAGTCCCGGGGACCTCATCTCCACCGGTACCATCGCTGGGGTCGCAGCTAGTACCGACGACCCCTTTGCCAATTACCTCAAACCGGGTGACGTAGTAGAGGCCCAAATCGAAAAACTCGGCATCCTTCGTTCACCGATAGTCTCCTGGATGGACGCATATGGCGAGAATCCGCCGCCCGCCGACATCTGGATGTAGTGAAAAAGCCGACAAGGGGCGTACCTTGCGAAAGGAAAGACTATTTCTCACTACGCCACTATCGCTCGCAGCCACCCGCCGGAGTCAACACTTTATAAGTCAAGTTGCAGTAGTTAATTAGAAAGTCAATTGGGGGATCTAAAAAATGGGTATATCTAAAAACAACCGCCGCCGCTTCGGAGTGGCCTCGGCGCTCGTCTCTTTGGGGATCTTGGCCGCTGCCTGCGGGAGCTCAACTTCGGCTTCGACGACTACCAGTAGCGCATCTACTACGGCTGCGACAACCCTCAAACCCGCCACGGTCAACGTCGGCGTACTGCCGATAGCCGACGTGGCGCCACTTTACCTCGGTATCAAAGAGGGCTTCTTCGCAAAAGAGAAGCTAACCGTCGTCCCCCACGCTCTGCAAGGCGGCGCAGCGGTTGCCTCTGCGGTTGTCGGGGGTTCCCTGCAGTTTGGATATGGCGCAACTGCAAATTTGATACTGGCGAATGCCCATGGCATCCCGCTAAAGTTTGTCGCTGCGGGTGACTTCGCCGCCTCCAGCGCGTCCCAAGCATGGTCAGGAATCTTGGTAAGCGCCAATAGCGGAATCACATCCATATCCGGTCTGGCCGGCAAGACCATCGCCTCCAACGCCTTACAAGGTGAGAACGAACTCGCACTAGATAGTGTTTTACTAAAGAATGGGGTAAATCCCTCCTCGGTGCACGTTGTAGTCCTTTCCTTCCCAACGATGCCAGCGGCATTGAGCGCAGGTCAGGTGCAGGCCGTAACCGAGGTAGAGCCCTTTGTCGCCGCGATAGCTGCTCACGGGGGAAAGCTCCTATCGCCCCTGTTTGAAGGCGAGCAGCCTGGAATGCTGGTCTCGGGTTACTTCACAAACTCCTCGGAGTTAGCCTCCAATCCGGGAATCGTCAAAAGGTTCGTCGCGGCAATAAACGAGTCACTCAACTACGCTGCTGCAAATCCAGCTGCTGCTCGTGCCGTCATTCCTACCTATTCGAGTATCCCTGTTTCGGTTGCCAATAGCATGAAACTACCGGTTTGGAATGCAAAAATTGGTTCGAACACAGTCCAAGGTCAGGAGCAGTTGATGAAGCAGCTCGGGTGGATCAGTGCTAACGTCCCGGTGAGCCAGCTCATCTGGTCGGGCGCAAATAAGTGACCTTCGCAAAGCTCGGGATCTGGAGGGCGGAGTGAGCCAAGTGCAGTTGGCGGTCGGCCTTAGTGGGGAAGTTAACGAGATTACCCAAAGACGCTCGAAGCCTCAAAGGCGCCGCGTGGCACGTCAAATTGGCGGGGTAGTAGTCGCAATCGCAATCTGGGAGGCTCTTAGCTCCACCGGAGCGGTCAATAAAGAAGCCCTTCCTACTCCCGGGGCCACACTGGCGGCAATCTCCGCTAACGTTGGGTCGCTTAGCTCAGCGCTAGCTTCGACCCTGGAAGCGTGGGCGCTCGGGATGCTCGCTGCGGGAGTCGGAGGAATTGTCCTCGGAACACTGGTGGGTCGCTCTAAAACGGCGGATGCTGCGACCGAGACGATAGTGCGAATGATGCGCCCCCTTCCATCTTTAGCTTTGATTCCCATTGCAATTTTGATCGCGGGTCTCGGGATAAAGATGACCTCGGGTTTAGTAAGCTTTGCGGCATTTTGGCCCGTATTTATAAACACAAGGGTCGGGGTTCGCCAAGTGGATAACAAGGTCCTCGAGACCGCAAAGGTCTTAGGCCTTAGGGGGTTCAAACTCCTCTATCGAGTCGTCATGCCGGCCTCTTCTCCGATGATTGCAAGTGGGCTTCAAGTTGCGATCAGCCTCGCCTTAGTGGTCACGGTCTCAGTGGAATTAGTAGGTGGAACGGGAGGTCTTGGGCAGTTCATCCTACTAGCCCAACAGGGAAACGAGCCTTCGACTATGTTCGCAGGTATCATCGTCGGCGGAATATTGGGTTGGGCACTTAGTATCGGCTTCGCCCGACTCGTAGATCGGCTAATACCCTGGCGCACACAGCGAGCGGAGGGCGGACGGTGATTGGGGTCAAGGCGGGCCCGAGGCGGGGTAGTACAATCGCCCGAGCTGGACTAGGTTGGCTCGGTTTGGCGATCCTGGCGACAGTGTGGCAGTTGCTTGGAATGGAGTTGCACACGGCTGTTTTCCCAACCTTTATTACCTCTCTAGTTGCCGCATGGCACGTAGTTACCTCCTCCACCCTTACCACTGACATCATTCCTTCGCTCGAACGCACCGCGGCAGGATTTCTAATTAGTGCGATAATTGGCATAACTGCGGGTATGGTAATCGGCCATTACGAGACGGTTCGGGATTGGACCTCGGCGGTGGTGGACTTTATGAGATCCCTTCCCACACCTCTCCTCGTACCTATCGCGATCGTTGTTTTTGGAATCAACGGTCGGATGGTAGTCGTTACGATTATCTCTGCGGCGGTCTGGCCGATCCTGATAAATACCGCCAACGGGACATCAACTATCGAACCAACCATGATCGACACCGCTAAAACTTACGGACTGCGCGGCCGGAAGCTATTTCTGAAAGTTGTCCTTCCCGCGGCTTCGCCACAGATATTCGCTGGTCTTCGGGTTGCACTCAGCGTTTCCTTGGCGGTTATGGTCGTGGCGGAGATGCTTGGCGGCGGGTCGGGAATCGGTTATTTCATCGCAAATGCCCAGCAGTCTTTCAATATCGGCGGAAGTTATGGAGGGGTGATCGTCCTAGGTTGCCTCGGTTGGATTTTTGACACACTATTTCTGATGTTTGAGCGTCGACTGCTGGCCTGGCAGCGAGGCACGGTGGGAGGATTGCTTGATGTCTGACTCGGTTCTAAGTATCAGAAATTTGCAGGTATCGATACAGAGTCGCGACGGGTCAATGAATGAAATCACTCGCGATGTGAGCTTGGAACTCAAAGAGCACGAGTTTGTAAGCATTGTCGGTCCGTCTGGTAGTGGAAAGACCACCCTCCTTCGTGCCGCCTCTGGATTACGTCCTCCTTCGGGGGGCGAGGTCATATTCGATCAAAAACCCATAAACGACGTCCCAAAGGGACTAGCGATCGTTTTTCAGGAATACAACAAGAGTCTCTTTCCTTGGCTAACTATCGGCAAAAACGTGGCAATGGGGGCGGCTGAGTATTCCAACCAAGAGAGGGCCGAGCGCGTAGAAAAGGCCCTTATTCAAGTCGGCTTGTCTGGTTTTGCCACTAGATACCCGTGGGAACTCTCCGGCGGGATGCAGCAACGTGCCGCTCTAGCTAGAGCAATGGTCTCCAATCCCCGGCTCCTCATGATGGACGAACCTTTTGCCTCCGTTGACGCCCTTACAAGGAATCACCTCGAAGACGTCGTCCAACGACTTTGGGACTCGTCGACCTTCGCCGCCCTCATGGTCACCCATGATGTGGGGGAGGCGGTGTATTTAAGTGACAGAGTACTGGTCCTATCCGCAAGGCCCTCTACGGTCCTCGCCGAGATCAAGATCGACCTAGCAAGACCTCGCTCCCAGATCGAAACGAGAAGAACGGGCCGCTTCGGAGAACTCGTGGCTGAAGTGCTGGAGCGGGTCGAGGAAGCCGGTCGAGCATCGGTCGGAATCGAAGATACGATCCAAAAGTAGCCGTGCCACCTAAAGCATTAGCCCAGCCAGATCCGGCGACAAGGCTCCGACTCAGGGCTTCATACCTCAATTTTTGGACCACCAGCAAATACCATCGATCGCCTTGTCAGCCCAGGAGCCGCCGCATGGTTGGCAAATACTCCAACGTTGTACTTGGTTGGGAAGTCTCCTATGTTCGGTTGTGTCGTATAGTCGTTAGTTAGCGGCCGTGAATTGGCAGTGGCGAATTGGCAGTGGTGAATTAATCGCCTATCGGCGTGGCAAGTTCTGAACCGGAGGAAACGGTGGAGATCGAGAAGAACGTCGTAAAGATAGCTGACCTTGAACTCTTCTGCCTCAGTGCCGGCGAAGGTCCCTTAGTGGTGCTCTGCCACGGATTCCCACAGACCGCAATGTGTTTTGAGGGCCAGCTCCTCCACCTGGCGTCGCTCGGATATCGAGCCGTGGCACCCGATATGCGAGGTTACGGGGGTTCGTCAAAGCCCTACGAGGCGACCAAGTATTCGATACTCCACCTGACGGGGGATATCATTTCGCTAATCGAGGCGCTCGGAGAGTCCCATGCCGTATTGGTTGGCCACGATTGGGGGGCCAACGTCGCTTGGTATAGCGCCCTATTTAGACCAGATGTAATAGACGCAGTCTTCGGTATGAGTGTCACCTATCGACCCATACGGCCGAAACTATCACCCGTTTCGATCTTCTCTAAAATGGGCGATCCATCTCAAAATCGACTCTTCTACATGGTGTATTTCCAAAAAGAGGGTCTCGCCGAAGCAGAATTTGACGCCGACCCAGAGGGTACTATTCGAAAGTTTCTTTACGGAGTCACCCCAGATGGAGTCGGGGACCCCGGTTGGAGCGCCACTTATACCAGTAGCGGACGACTGCTAGATCAAGTTCGGCTTCCAAAGGAGACACCCCCTTGGCTGAGCGAAGGTTACCTAGCTCAAAGCATTAGATCCTTCAGGGAGGGAGGTTTTCGTCCTCCCCTCAACTACTACAGGAACCTAGACATCAACTGGGAATTGACCAGAGCCTTCAACGGTCAGAAAATCACCGTTCCTAGTGCTTTTATAGTCGGGGAAAATGACATGGTTCGGAGCTTCTCTAGGCGTTCGGAGGATGAACTCGAACTGGGCTTTACCGACCTGCGCTTCAAGAGGGTCATCAAAGGCGCAGGACACTGGGTACAGCAGGAAAAGACCGGAGAGGTGAATGCAAACCTCGAGGAGTTCCTGGCTACTCTGCACCATCGAAGCTAGCCTCCGACTAGGTGTCCGATTCCAACTCCGTCTCAACACACCGACCTAGAGACCATCGGACCTTACCGCAATATGGCAACGGTATCTGTCCCATTGATTGGCTCAACTTTCCTCGGATATCCCATCCGGCTTACTTTCCAGCTCCCGGAACCAGGTTGGTGATCCTTGCCTACTCTCTAACACCAGTAGGGTCTCGCTGTGACGAAAAGATGGAACGTGCCACACTGAACCTAGGATCAGGTCGCGGAGATGGTCCTGATTCTTGACCCTTATATGCAGTACCAAGTCCCACTGACCGGAGACTACGTAGACACCTTGTATTTCGCTCACCGACTCGAGGTGCGCCAAGGTCTCGTCGAGTGATGGTCCCTGCTCGGTCTGGAGGCCTATGATAACCTCCATGCCAAAACCCAAGGCACTAGGGTTTACATCAGCGTGGTAACCCCGAATCACTCCTTCCCTTTCGAGACGGGCGACCCGCTCGGAGATCGCCCCCGGAGACATCCCCACCTCCCGCCCCAATCGCCTAGCGGAAAGGCGAGCGTCGGCGGCCAAAAGCTCCAATAGACGCATATCCACTGCGTCGAGACTCGACGCCTGGTCGACTCGGTTGGCGGTGCCACCGGGTGGTTTCATTTCACCACGCATTGCATTCCAATCTTGACGTCTAACTTGGTAGCGTTATGACAGGACTATGACAGATCTATGACAGATCTATGACAGAGTTATGACCCCTAGAGCACCGATAGACAAGGCGTACAACCCGTATGCTCCAAGGACCATTATCCCAGTATCATAAGACGATTGTTGCTTTAAAGTACCATATTTGTGCACACACGCCCATAATATGGGTATCATAGTGAGCGTTTGCCTTGTTTAGCGCTAGCTAGCTTGTCAGCGAGGGGGTAATACTGTGAGCGAATTAGTCGACGGGGATCTCAGGGGGAATGCTCGAGAAGTCCCGCTAATCCTGGCTATACCCGAACCGGCGCGCCGACCGGGCGACACCCCGGACTTCAGTAGCCTCAAGTTCTCTAATGCCGGGGAAGTTCGTAGACCGGAGGTGTCCGACGCCCCAGAGACGATGTACGACCTCGCTACCGGACTGATTCGAGTCCTCGACGACGAAGGTCGGGCCGTGGGGCCGTGGGCCGCTGACATCGACAAAGATACCCTACTCAGCGGGCTAAGAAATATGATGCTCACCCGAGAATACGACCGGAGAATGATGCTAGACCAGCGTCAGGGTAAAACGTCTTTCTATATGCAGTGCACCGGCGAGGAGGCAATCTCGTGTGCATTTCGTATGGCCCTATCGGACGGCGACATGAACTTCCCGACCTATCGCCAGCAAGGACTACTAATCAGTAGTGGATATCCCCTCGAACTCATGATGTCACAGGTCTATTCGAACTCACATGACCCGCTAAGGGGACGTCAACTACCCGTTATGTACTCGTCTAAGGAATACGGCTTCTTTTCGATCTCGGGGAACTTAGCTACCCAATTCGTACAGGCGGTCGGCTGGGCGATGGCCTCGGCGATCAGGGGTTCAAGCGCCATCGCCGCCGGTTGGATAGGAGATGGAGCGACCGCCGAATCCGACTTCCACTCCGCAATGGTTATGGCGTCGACCTATAACGCCCCGGTCATTTTAAATATCGTCAACAACCAGTGGGCGATCTCAACTTATCAAGCCTTTGCCCTCGGACGATCTGCAACATTTGCGATGCGCGGCTCGGGCTTCGGTCTACCATCCCTGCGGGTAGACGGCAACGACTTCCTGGCGGTCTATGCCGCATCCGCCTGGGCGGTCGAGAGGGCGAGGTCCAACCAGGGGCCGACGCTCATCGAATGGGTCACCTATCGGGCCGCAGCCCACTCCTCATCTGACGATCCGTCCAGCTATCGCCCAAAGGACGAAGCCCTCGCCTGGCCGCTCGGCGATCCGATAGATCGCCTCAAGCGCCACCTCATAGCGGTCGGGGCCTGGTCCGAAAAAGACCATGACGAGCTGCTGATAAGCGTGCAGGATCAGATAAGCAGGGCTCAAGCAGAAGCCGAATCGTACGGAACTCTGCGCAATGGTCCAAAACCTTCACCGAGGGATATATTCGAGGGTGTCTACGCTGAAATGCCGAACCACCTCAGACTTCAACGCCAAGAAGCGGGGTACTGACAATGCCAACCATGACGATGATCGAATCGATTCGCGATGCCCACGCAGTCGCAATGGAAGCCGACGAAACCGTAGTCGTATTTGGCGAAGACGTCGGGTACTTCGGTGGTGTATTTCGCTGCACCCAGGGACTACAGAAGCGCTTCGGAAAGACCCGCTGCTTCGATGCGCCGATCAACGAATCTGGAATAGTCGGTGCGGCGATCGGTATGGCCGCCCACGGCCTTCGCCCCTGTATCGAGATCCAATTTGCGGACTACATGTACCCGGCTTATGACCAGATCGTATCCGAGGCCGCTCGAATTCGATACCGCTCAGCCGGCGACTTCACCGTTCCGCTTACCATCCGAATGCCCGTCGGCGGGGGAATATTCGGAGGAGAGACCCACTCCCAGAGCCCCGAAGCACTCTTCACCCACGTCGCTGGTCTCAAGACCGTAATCCCGTCCAATCCTTACGACGCCAAGGGGCTCCTCATCACCTCGATCGAGGATGATGACCCGGTAATCTTTTTAGAACCGAAGCGGCTCTACAACGGACCCTTCGACGGTTACCACGACCGGCCGGT
>JABEUO010000191.1 GCA_013044415.1 Acidimicrobiaceae bacterium | reverse complement strand
CCGAGGTGAAGGTTGTAATCTTCACTCCAAGGCTGTTCTGAGCAATCAGTTCGAGGGCAGTGGCTTCGGGAATTGAAAAGCTGACTATTAGATTGACTCCGGCGTTTTTCAGGGCTTGGATTTGTTCGCCGAGGCCGCTTGACAGTGACGAGGTGTCGTAGGACTGGGTTGCAACGATTCTGTTCGATCCCAAGCCTTGTCGCAACCCGAGCAGGCCAGCAGTGCCAAATGAATTGTCTTGATAGATTACGCCAACCTTGGCATTTGGGAATTTTTTATCGATGATTTTTCCTATGATGAGACCCTGAGTTGCATAACTCGGACCAAATCCGAAGGTGAGGGATGATGAACTAGGCGAACTCCAGCAATTACAGCCAGACCCTACGAATAGATCGGGGATCTGTCGTTGGGTCAAGTACGGCTCCACGTTTTGGCTGGAAGTTGTTTCGAACCCAGCGACGAGGGCGAACACGTTGTACTTTTGGACAAGCTGCTTCACAACCTTGACTGTTGTCGCCGGGTTGTATTGATCATCTTGGTAATAAAGCGATACTTTACGCCCATTCACACCGCCTAATGCGTTGGCGTATTCGAAAAATGCCTCTATTGCCGGGGCAATCTCGCTATTGCCGGGCGCTGCTGGCCCAGACATTGTCTGCTTGCTGCCTAAAAGGATGCTGGAATCGGTTATCCCGGGTGCCGATGGACTATTTAGTAGGGTATCGATAGGGGAGTTGCTAGTTGGCTTGCTGCTTGATACCGTCCCGCAGGCCGTCAGTAACAGGACAGCTGAGATGAAGGTGGTAACGATCCTGGAAATGCCCGAGATCTTCAAATTTACTTTTATTGAATCACGCCCCTTTGTAGGCCGCCAAGCATTATTGGGATCCTTTTCAGCTGTCGAGAATTTACAAAAGATTCCTTTGGTTGGGCTGAGGGGGAAGGGTGTAGTCCATTTTCGCTTCACGCTAGATCGTCAACTAGCCTATGAGTATACGCGGACATCTCTATCGGGAGCAACCCTGGATCGCCGTTCAATCACACTGTTGCTTAGCCGGTTTAGCTTGTTTCAGTGAAAATCTCTCGGGCGCGAAGCCAATTGCAGTTTCAAGGCGGTAATTTTTGTCGCAACTATATTGATCACGGCACCATTGACCTCTAAGCCACCAGCAATCGATAAGGCTGGATTTGACTTGGCCACTTCCCTGAAGCGTACCCAGACCCCCTTCGAGCAGATGACGTTGACCAATCCGGTCTCGTCTTCGAGATTAATGAAAGTTACCCCATTTGCCGTCGCTGGCCTTTGTCTGTGCGTTACTACTCCGGCGACCAAGACCTTGCATCCGTTTTGGAGTTTTGCTAAGTCGCAAGCCCGTGTCGCACCTTGCTTTGCAAGTTCATCACGCAAAAGCTCCATAGGATGTCCGCTCGTTGTGATGCCAACGAGGGAAGCATCGAGAGACATCACCTGTATAGCTGTCAACTCGGTCAACTTGGGCGGAATCGGTGGATCTTTCATGCCGGGGAGCACGTTATTTTTCACCCCAACTGATGGTGCCGCCATCCAAAGGGCCTCCCTCCTCGATAACTTCTTACGGAGGGACGACTCTTCGATTTCCGTTAGCGCACCAGCCTGGGCGAGAGATTCCATCTGGCTCCTGTTTAGGGACGCCTTTGTGGCGAGGTCTATCATGGATACATAAGGTCCATTTTCAACGATTCTCTTCGCCACTGTCCTCCCTATTCCTGAGATTGACTCCAGTCCTACCCTCACACAAGGCCAGAGTTCTTCCCTGGGGATAGGAGGGTGTATATTGGGCGATTCCATGGCTTTTATCGGCTTAGTAGAGTCTTTGTTTTCAAGGGTTGCCCAGTATCCGCTCTTTCCTACTATCGGCCCGAAAACCGTTACTCCATGCCTTTTAGCATCCTGGGAAAGGGTTTGAGGAGACCAAAATCCCATCGGTTGGGATCTCAACAACGCCGCCAAGAAAGCCGCCGGATAATGGAGCTTAAACCAAGCGCTAGCGTAAACTAAATAGGCGAAGGACGCCGCATGGCTCTCCGGGAAGCCGAAATTAGCGAAAGCGGAGAGTTTCTCAAAGATTCCCTCTGCCCCCGCCGAGTGTATCCCGTTTTTTGCCATCCCAGCAAAGAACCGTCCCTTCAAAAGGGTCATCTTTTCAGCTGAACGCTTTGATCCCATCGCTTGGCGGAGGCGATCCGCTTCAGCTGGAGTAAATCCAGCTACATCCATAGCCATCTGCATAAGCTGCTCTTGGAATAACGGCACTCCTAGGGTCTTTGAAAGGGAATTTTCGAGAAGCGGATGGAGATAGCTGACCTCCTCTTCACCATTTCGTCTCCGTATGTAAGGGTGGACTGAACCACCCTGGATTGGACCCGGTCTAATAAGGGCGACTTCGACTACTAGGTCGTAGAAGTGCCTTGGCTTTAGTCTTGGAAGGGTGGCCATTTGAGCCCTACTTTCGACCTGGAAGACGCCGACGGAATCCGCCCTGCATAACATTTCGTAAACGTCGTCTTCCTGAGGAATGAGGGCAAGATCTACTTTTGTACCGTGGACTTCCATGACGATGTCGACCATCTCGTGAAGGGCCGATAACATTCCGAGGCCAAGGAGATCAAACTTTACTAGACCCACCGTTGCACAATCATCCTTATCCCATTGCAGCACGCTCCTGTTGTCCGCCCTTGCCCATTCGATTGGGCATACCTCATGGATTGGTCTATCACAAATGACCATTCCTCCGACGTGAAGACCGAGGTGGCGTGGGTTATGTTCGATTTCCATGGCCATCTGTTTGACATCATCCGGCAGGGTGAGGTACGGGTTGCCGAATCGGTCCTTTACCTCCGTAGCCGCTTCTACCGAACCCCATCTTTCGATTCGCTTAGACCAGGAGTCGATCACCTCGTTGGGATACCCAAAAACCTTCCCTACCTCTCTGATCGCCGACTTTGATCTGTAGGTGATGACGCTTGCGACCTGAGCCGCCATATCTCGTCCGTACTTGGCGAACACATACTGCAGCACTTCCTCTCTCCGGTCACTTTCGATATCGATATCGATATCTGGTGGACCGTCCCTCTCTGGAGAGAGAAACCTCTCGAATAGTAGTCTTAGCGACACTGGGTCGACATTGGTTATTCCTATCGCATAGCAGACCGCTGAGTTTGCGGCAGAACCTCGACCCTGACAGTAGATCCCCTCATGTCGACAGAACTCGACGATATCCCAGACGACAAGGAAGTATCCCGAAAATCCCAGCTCCGATATGATCCTGAGTTCATAGTCAATCTGCTGATAGGCGCCTTTGACCCTCTCGTTCTCCGTCGTTCCGTATCGAGACTCCCCGAGGGCGTAGCTGAGATGCCTAAGCCACTCGTCGTCGCTATAACCCTCTGGCGCCAAGGAGGTGGGTAACTTGGGGGCTAGAAGTGCTAGATCAAAGGCACACTTCGCCTGGACTTCCAGGGTCATTTCTACCAGCCCAGGGAACCTAGCGAACCTCCGATACTGCTCCTTGGGCGACCTGAGGTGTCTCGCAAAGGAGGGGGCGAGCCACGGGTCGGCTTCTTGGAGTGACCTTCTTGACCTGATTGCCGATACAACATGAGCACATTTCCCACTCCTTGGGGAGCAGTAATGTGCATTTGAGGTAGCTACGGGCGTTACCCGAAGAGACATGGCTATCTCAACCATCTCAATGTTTCTCTGCTGATCTATTGGTTCACCATGATCCCAGCATTCGGCGTACACATTTTCTCTGCCAAAGAGTTCGATTAACTTATTGAGTTCGAGTTTCGCTGCTCTAGGCCCCTCTTGTACGAGGGCCCTCGGTACCGCCCCCTTTCGGCACCCGGTGAGGACGACAAATTCTCCCTGTGAGTTCTCGGCCAGCTCTAAAAGAGATAACGAGAAACGACCCTTCTCTTTTCCTGCAAGTTGTCCGTGGGTGATAGATGTCGAAAGATTGGCGTACCCCTTCGGAGACTTTGCCAAAACGACCAAATGATCCCCTGGCGGATCTGGTAAAACAGTCCTTTTGTGTACGGACTCAAGGGTTAGCTCGGCACCGAATATAGTTGCAATACCCAACCCTTTGGCGGCACTAGCAAACTTTGGTAGAGCGTAAAAACCGTTGTGATCCGTTATGGCAATTCCGGAAATACCGAGTCGATGGGCTTCGTCTACCATCTCTTGGGGATCGGAGACCCCGTCTAAAAAGCTGTAGTTGGAGTGAGTGTGTAGTTCCGCATAGCCGGGTTCAGCGTCCATCAGGATCCTCCGAGTGGCCATGCGACCCCAGCTATCAGTTGGATAGGGGTTAACCGCGCAGGCCCGAAGATTCCTGAGTTTGTTACGATGACGGAATATTTCTTCCGTCGGAGTTGGATCGATACCCTGATCGACCTCTGCGAATGTCTAAAGATTCTTCGAGCCTGGATGCAAGGAAGGCCTTTAATTTGAACTCTCGAAGGTGCCATGACCCCATTGTACCGAACATAGGTTCGTATAACTGAAGCGTTCCGGGAATTTATTGACGACCTCGAACCCGTTCCCTCCCTCACGAGATCGTCTTCTATCTCGGCAGATCGACCACCACGAGCGGTCTCGATTGAGCACCAAGGGCTGACTATGTGGAGGTAGCCCTTGGTGCTCAATCAGGAAGTCTCCCTATCAGGTTGGTTGTCGTAGACCCAGCCGAGATAGACGATGACTTAGTGTGCGATATCACGGAGTTGCTCACATCGTTGTGCGCCCGTCTCTATGGTCGTCGCTCGGCTGCCAACATGGCTCAACGTACTATTGAGGCAGTTGTCATGAATGCAATTTTGCGAACCAAGGACCAGGCTCAGAAGGTGCATCATCATGAGTGGCCTCACTATTTATCAACTCAGAAGCAACGGCATCGCCTATACAGAAAGTCGGAAAGGGAGAGTTTTTTCGAACTTGCCGGAGGGTCAGACCGTGCAGAGCCGAGACGAGTGGTGGAACGAACAGCGGATACCAGCCCGCCGGAAATGATCTGAGCCTAGGTGACAATCCTGCGAACCATCAGAAACGCCAAAGGACACTCGACATGCGCTACGTGGGTGACGGTGTCTTTCAAGTTAGCTCGACTTGCAACGAGACTTGCCCAACGATCCATCGGCAACAAGGAACAGAGGACCCAAAGGCTGTCACCGCCTCCCGGAAGAGAGCCATTGACTGTCTAAATGGTTTGGTCGCTGACTGCAAATTCCGCATTGGGCAACTGAAAGAACGACCCAGAGGGGAGTCGTTCTAACACCAACCTGAGCCGATGGTCCAGTCATATCGCCGTGAATCCCGGAGTATCTGCCTCAGTGTCAATGCAAGGTAACCATAGCGATAAAGCGACGCTGCCTGGCGTGAAAATGCCAGGCAGAATAGATCATCTTCTTTGTATCAGAGCCATGGTTGGTTCTTTCTACGCTTCGCTTGTCGAATCGGTAGTGCTCTGGTGACTGGTTGCCGAATTCGAATTCGCTTCAGATAGGTCATGAGATGCGTTGAGCTTGGGAACGATGGCCCTTTTGATCCCTCCGGGGTGGACGGGCCTACCATAACCCTCGTCAACGAGGCGGGCCACTTCATCTCCGTCGATAGTCTCTTTCTCGAGGAGGGAGAGGGCAACTTTTTTCAGACCCTCGCGATGAATAATCAGAAGTTCTGTGGCCCTCTGTTCCTGCTCCCTTAGAATTCTTTCAACCTCTTCATCGATCACCCTTGAGGTGTCTTCTGAGTAATCCCGGGAGTGCATCAGGTCTTCTCCTAAAAAGACCATGCCCTGAGATCCCCAGGCCATTGGGCCGATTCGGTCTGACATTCCCCACTCACGAACCATCTTCCGTGCGAGCTCGGTGTTACCGACGAGGTCATTGTTTGCCCCAGTAGAAAGGTCACCGTAGATTATTATTTCGGCTACTCTTCCACCCATTCTGACGGCAAGACTGTCTTCGATATACTCCCTTGGATATATGTGCCTCTCCTGCATCGGCAGTTGTTGAGTGACTCCCAGTGCCATGCCGGTTGGAAGAATCGATACCTTGTGAACCGGATCTGAATAGGGGAGTATGTAAGCCAATACGGCATGACCGCCCTCGTGATAGGCGACCCTCTCCTTCTCCTCTTCCGAAAGGACCATAGATTCCCTCGTTTGACCCATCAACACCCGATCCCTGGCCGACTCAAAGTCTGACATGGTGATCTGTGCTGAGCCGCGCCGAACGGCGTGTAATGCGGCCTCATTTACTAGGTTGGCCAGGTCCGCTCCCGACATACCAGGAGTGCCGCGGGCGACTATCTCCAGGTCTACGTCTGAAGCAATCTTCTTCCCCCTGCAATGGACTTGAAGTATCGGGAGTCTCTCTTCCAGGTCGGGTAAGGGAACTACAACCTGGCGGTCGAAGCGTCCCGGACGCAGTAGTGCCGGGTCGAGAATATCGGGTCTGTTAGTAGCCGCCATCACGACGATTCCCTCGGCGATATCGAATCCGTCCATTTCTGAAAGCATCTGGTTTAGGGTCTGCTCACGCTCATCGTGTCCCCCTCCAAGGCCTGCTCCTCTTTTGCGGCCAATGGAATCTATTTCGTCGACGAAGATTATCGAAGGTGCCTGCTTGCGGGCGGTTTGAAAGAGGTCCCTTACCCTTGATGCTCCCACTCCGACGAACATCTCCATAAAGTCTGACCCACTCACCGAGAGGAAGGGAACGCCGGCTTCTCCGGCGACCGCACGAGCCAACAAGGTCTTACCTGTCCCTGGTGGTCCAACTAGTAGAACACCCTTCGGTATGTGTGCACCTATCTCTTTGAAGCGGCCCGGATTCCTTAGAAAGTCGACTACCTCCTTTATCTCCCGCTTGACCGACCCATATCCTGCTACGTCATCGAAGGTAGTTTTCGGACGCTCGGTGGAATATGGCTTGGCTTTAGATCTCCCAATTGACATTATCCCAGACATCTGGCCCTGCGCCCTGCGATTGAGCCAAACCATTACGCCTATAAAAAGTCCAATAGGCAGGACATAGACAATTAGCGAGTCAAGTAGTCCCTGCTGAGGTGTGACGAATTTTAGATTAGGTATCTCTTTTTCAAGGGCTTGAACGTCGGTATTGATCAGCGGCTGCGGGCCATTTACGGTGAAGGAACTTCCATTGGTGTTGGTTCCTGTTATCTGCCCTGTCGTATTATCGACGGTAGCTGAAGCGACCTGATTCGAAGAAGCATTTTTCAAAAAGGTGCTGTAACTCAGTTGTGTCTGGGTTGTCTTTGTGAATACCAATGAGTAGAGTAGGCCCACACCCAGGGTAACCACGAGCACGGCGACTATCCAGCGCCAGGATTGATCCGGCACACCTTTTGATTTTTGATCCTTCTGCGGCCTAAGATCCGGTGATTGACGACTCATGGTGTACATGCTAGGCGAGACGCGGCACTACGCTACGCGATAGGCGCTTCTCCCAGCCAAGTCTAAGCCTGACATAGGGCAATACTTATCTGGGAAGCGACAATTTGCCGCATCTGTTGCATGTAATCTATGGCAGTTGACGAGTAGTTAGGCGATAAGTTGGGCCGTCGGAATGAACCCATCGAAGGTGAAGGTGAGTCTGTCGGTAGATCTGACCCATTTTCGTCAAAGAATCCACCCGACTCGCAAGGGTATATCGGCATCACTACTCCCTGGGCATTTCCTATTTTTGCCTTTGTTCTGTCGTTGATAACCTCCTCTATTGGGGTAGTAATAGCGTCGTCCTTAGCTGGTTCAAATCTTTCGGCCTCTTCGACCACTTTGACTGAGCCCATACTTATTGGATCCCTCGGAGGGCTTTGGATAGTCTTTTTTGGGGCGTCTTGGGTGGCCTCCCACCGCTGGGGAACGGGCAAAATCACCGTTGACCTCGGAATTGCGATAAAGCCTGTGGACCTCCTGGTGGGCTCAGCAATAGGCGTTGCGGCCCAATTGATCCTCGTTCCGGTGATTTACCTTCTCTATCAACTGCTGACCGGAAGTTCAGCCAGCGGTCTATCAGCGCCAGCGCAGAAACTGGTAAACTCTGGTGGGAGTGGCCCGAGCGAAGTCCTCGTAGGTGCGCTAATCGTCGTGGGTGCACCTATCGTGGAGGAAATTTTTTTCCGTGGACTGACTCAGCGCAGCTTCCTCTATGCCACTCGAAATATGTCGGCGGGTGTGTCCAAACTGGTCTCTCTTTTGGGGAGCTCTATCATTTTTACTATCGCTCATTTTGAAGGTCTGCAGAGTTTTGGACTCTTCGGAGTGGCACTTATCCTGGGCTACTTAGCAATGAGAAATCGTAGGCTCGGTACTTCAATGGTGGCACACGCCAGTTTCAACCTGGTGAGTTTCATCGCTCTAGTGCGTCACTGATCTAGTGCGTCACTGCTCTAGTGCACCGCAGACCTAATCCGCAGACCTAATGGACGGACAAACCCCGACCGTGGGGGCGGTGAAGGATGGGCGAATGGTTGTTTGTAGTTTCTCCACTTCCGCCACTTCCGCCACGTCCTCCCAGTTGAGGATAATTAGTGCATGAGTACCCGCTTTTGCTACCGGAGCTCATTTCATCGACCGCTCAATACAAGATACGTCGAGCTTCCAAATGCGCCTGGTTCTTATAACAGCCTGCGGCTTAGTTGCTAACCGGGTTTACCCCCACCATGGGGGACAAAGGCTGCTTGCTAAGCCCAATACACCATTCTTACAAGCCGGTAGCGCATCAACCGAACAATCGATTTGAGAGAAATGGCAATGACCTCGGGAGATAATTGGATTTTTGTTGTAATTACCAAAATGTAATTACATGTAATATGGCTGCTAGGTGAAGTGCTCGGTGGCTTTAATTTATTTATTGTGAGGTAAAAGTGAGATGAATTTGTGGAAACTCTTAAGTTTTATCCAACCATTGCCGATGTTGATCTAGGACTTTTCCATGGGTGGCGAGGGTCTTGGGTGAAGAGGGGTCTGAGATGAAGTGTCCAGTGTGCAACGAATCGACAATCGTTGAAGTCAAGCTAATGCTCGACTCGTCCTTGGTGGTTATGCAGAGCTGTTCAGGCTGCGATAGCCGGAGATGGATCAAGGATGGAGATGAAGTGGCTGTCGAAGGAATACTCGAAGCGGCCTCGAGACGTTAGTAGCTCCCTTCAGCAAGTTAACCAATTTCCGCTGATATTGTTGATCAAGTCGTAGCTTGAGATCGTAGTCGGCGTAGTTGGGGGTTTTGTGTCAGTAGCTTTGACCGAGCGAAGTGATGTTGAACTTAAAGACACTAAATCTCCATTAGCCGGGTTTCGAGCAAGTGGCCTGTGGTGGATCGTTCCGGTCTTGGTGGCCATTTTCGTATTTCTTCAGTTTGATCCACGTCTGCTATTTTCGAATACGACGACGGCTGGCGGGGACACTGGTGCACACTATATGGTTCCCTACTACGTGGAACATCACGTCCTGAATCACTTCAGGATAACTGGCTGGTCTCCACAATGGTACGATGGCTATCCGATTCTCACCTTCTACTTTCCACTGCCTAGTTTGCTGGTGGCACTTATAAACGTCGTTGTTCCATATGGAATTGCGTTTAAGGTCGTCACCGCATTGGGGTCGATTTTTTTTCCTATCGGTACTTACGTGCTTTTCCGAGCCGCAAAGCTCCCTAAGGAGCTGGCGGCCTTGGCTTCGGTCTTCTCGCTGGGTTACCTCCTCAATACCAGCTACACCATCGATGGGGGCAATATTGCTTCAACGCTGGCAGGGGAATTTTCTTTCTCGCTCTCCCTCACTATCGGCCTCTTCTTTCTGGCCCTTGTACTTAGGGGGTTAAAGGGTCCAAAAAGAATCGCGCTTGGGGCACTGCTCTATGGACTGTGTGCGATGGCGCATATTCTGCCAGCGATCTTCGTCGCTGTTGTCGCATTGGTCTACGTCCTACTCCAGTTCTCTCTTCGAAAAGTTTTAGCTCTAGCAGCCACAGGAGCCCTTGGGCTAGCTTTCATCGCATTTTGGATAGTGCCGTTTGGGTATTTTCTGCCCTATTCGACCTCCATGGGATGGCAGAAGGTGACTGGGTATCTATCGAACCTTGCTCCATCTTCGCTTAGACCCTGGCTCCTTCTTGCTTTGATTGGGGCTCTCTACTCGCTCTATAAGCGGGAAAAGTTCGGTATATCGCTTTTTATAACCGGTGCGATTAGCGCACTGACCTTCGCTTTCATGCCCCCCAGCGCAATCTATAACGCCAGGGCACTTCCTTTTTGGACCTTTTGTATCTATACATTGGCAGCGGTCGGGGTGTGGGGGGCCATCCGGAGCGGATTTGATATCTATAACCTGCTCGTCCGAAGCACCAATGCCAGGAAATCAGCTGATCACGCTCCTGACGTCGAGCAAGGGGACGCTAGTGAGGAACTCGCGAATCTAGGGTTGTTGTCCCTTGAGGGAGCACCAGAAGTCGAGCCCGGAAGTGGGCCGTTAGATGGGGATCCGAGGGGATCCTCACCAGATTCTTTAGATGATCCTTGTGCCCATTCAAAGCCGAATTCGGATGGCGGTGGACCTTTGTTTTCGGAGGACGACCGCTTTATTGACCCAGACCAATATCCAGAAATTGATTCTGTTCCTATCGAGGAAGCGCCGACTTCAGGACCTGCCCAGGCGGTATTCCTGGGTGTTGTTGGGGTGATCGCCGGCCTCATTCTTCTTGTTGGCATACTTTTACCATATTTCGGCTCGCCACCGTGGCTGGGGTTCATAAAGTCGGCTCGCTCTTTCGTTCCATCATGGGTGAGTTGGAACTATTCGGGATATGAAGGGAAGGCGGCTTGGCCAGAATACCGGTCAATCATTCTCAAAATGCGTTCTGTGGCGCAAAGCTATGGCTGTGGTCGGGCAATGTGGGAGTACAACTCATCTGAAAATGACTTCGGTACACCAATGGCTCTCATGCTCCTTCCCTATTGGACCAACAACTGTATCAATACTCAGGAAGGGTTATTTTTCGAGTCATCCGCAACCACCCCATATCACTTTTTGGACCAATCTGAGCTATCGGCCGCACCCTCAGAGGCGATGTCGGGCCTTCCATACGCCGGCCTAAATGTAAACCTTGGAATCGCCCACCTTCAGATGATGGGGGTGCGTTACTTTATGGCATTCAGTCCTTCGGTAGTGGCGGCGGCAAACAGAAACTCGAACCTTGAACTAATCGACCAAGTCCCAGCTGTCAATCCTAAGAGTCAAACGGTATCGAATACAGAGACTTGGAATATCTATCTTGTAAAGGGTTCTGCGCTTGTGGCGCCGCTACAGAATTTGCCAGCGGTCATCACCCCGAATTCGAATGGGAGGGTCCAGTGGCTCAACTCCGCGGTGCAATGGTACATGAACCCTTCCGAGTGGTCTGTACTGAGAGCGGCTTCTGGTCCAAGTAACTGGCCAAGGGTGTCTCCAAAGGCAAAAGTTGCTCCGATTAAGCACCTGCCCGCCGATGCAGTTTCGTCGATTGTCGCCGGAAATTCAAATCTTTCGTTTAATGTAACTACCCCTGGAGTACCGGTTTACGTAAAGATCTCCTACTTTCCTGACTGGAAAGCTAAAGGTGCTTACGGACCCTATCGAGTCACGCCGAATCTGATGGTTGTCGTACCGACACAAAAGCATGTCGAACTCAATTATGGTGTGTCGCCTATCGAAAAGCTTTCTGATGGCATTTCCATTGCAGCAATTGTGGCAATTGCCCTGATGGGAACGACCTATGGCGCAAGAATACTTGGAAAGCTCCGTCGAGGCGGGTCGGTTGCGACAAGCAAGACTGATGCAGATCAGCTACTAGGGTAGGTCGGGCGCTTAATGCCCTAGCGGTTTATTCTCGCCGCTTTGTTAGGTGGAAGGTTTCGCCGTTGTTCCGTTTAGATGGAGCAGAAGGGTTGACAGAAGATGGACACTTCGATCTTTAAGGCTTATGACGTCAGGGGAGTCGTACCTTCTGAGTTGGACTCTGAGTCGGCTCGGGCTATAGGAGCGGGTTTCGCAAAGTTTTGCGATTCGAGCGAGATTGTAGTTGGGTACGACATGAGGACATCCTCGATCGAACTCTCTGACGCATTCATCGAAGGCGTCAACTCGCAAGGCACTTCAGTAATTTCTATCGGCCTTTGTTCTACGGACATGTTATATTTCGCTTCGGGCAGGTTGGCCGCACCGGGTGCAATGTTTACGGCGTCACATAATCCCGCTCAATACAACGGTATTAAGCTATGTCGCGCTGGCGCAGCACCGATTTCCGCTGATTCGGGCCTAAATGAGATAAAAGGGCTCGCTCAGGCATTTCTGGCTGGAGCCTTACCTGCGCTGGATCGATCCAACGTTAAGAATCGTAAAGAGGAGATGCTCGAAGACTTCGTCAAACACCTCCATTCCTTTATCGACATATCCTCATTGAACCCACTGAAGGTCGTTTGCGATACCGCAAACGGCATGGGTGGGTTGGTGGTGCCTGCAGCATTAAATCAATTGGGACTCGATCTCACCTTTCTTTACCCCGAACTAGACGGCACTTTTCCAAATCACCCCGCCGATCCAATCCAGCCTGAAAACCTGATCGACCTCAAATCGGAGGTCGTAATGCGCAACGCCGACGTGGGTCTGGCATTTGATGGAGACGCTGACCGGGTCTTTTTGGTCGACGACAAGGCGGCTCCGCTCTCGGGTTCACTTACCACTTCGATCGTCGCTAAGGCTATTCTTTCGAGTCACCCTGGGGCGACGATACTTTACAATTTGATCTGCTCTAAGGCGGTACCTGAATTAATCACCAAGTTAGGTGGTGTCCCAATTCGGACTCGAGTGGGTCATAGCTTTATCAAGTCTGAGATGGCAAGGACCGGGGCGGTTTTTGGCGGTGAGCATTCAGGACACTACTATTTCAGGGATAACTATCGTGCTGACAGCGGACTCGTTGCGGCATTAATGATCTTGCAAGTATTGTCGACCTCGGATGAACCCCTTTCGGACTTGAGGATACCACTGGAGACCTATGCCTCCTCCGGCGAGGTGAACACGAAGGTCAAGGATGCCAAAAAAGTAACGGACTTTATATCAAACGCCTATGGCGACCGTGGAACAATGGATCGTCTCGACGGCCTCACGGTGGATTTGGGTGAGTGGTGGTTCAACGTGAGACCTTCAAATACCGAACCACTATTGAGGTTGAATCTCGAGGCAAAGAACTCACAAGAGGTAGCTTCCAGACTTTCGGAGGTTTTGGCGGTTATCTCGAAAGCCGATCGCTAGGAGAGTAGTTATGATTTCAGCTCAACTTCTTGAGATCCTCGCCTGTCCGCTGGACAAGGGAGTTCTGTGGGACTTCCAACAGGACGACTTTTTATACAATCCGCGTTTGAGGCGAAAATATCCAATTCGTGATGGCATTTGTATACTGATGGTCGACGAGGCTGAGCTCGTGGATGAGGCGGAAGCTCTAGAGCTTGAGGCGAAGCATAAGGCTTCGGAAGAAGATTAATTCAAGTTTTAGTCACAAATCATCGCTGTACAATTGCCAACCTTTGTAGCTTTGGCTAGCGTTATTTTTCATGTCTCAAGGTGTTTGTGACACTATTTTTCTTTGCCATACAGGTATGTCCATTGTGAGGGGTTTTTTTGAGTACGAGAGTTGACACCCAGGGCATGTGGGATGTATCAGCTGGCTTGCCAGAGCAGGTTGCCCAGGCAGCCATTCAAGCAAATGCATTAGGTGGTTTGCCGCTGAGACACCAGATAGAGAACATTGTTGTCCTTGGTATGGGGGGTAGCGGAATCTCAGGCGACGTACTACTTGCGGCAGCAGCACCATTTATGGCCGTGCCCGTGACCGTCGTCAAGAGCTATAACCTCCCAGCATTTGTTTCCAGAGGAACTCTCGTTTTTGCGGTTTCATTTTCGGGTGACACCGAGGAGACACTTGAGGCGAGTCAGCTGGCCTACGAGCAAGGTGCCTACTTGGTCGTGGTGACGTCCGGGGGAGAGCTAGGCAAGTTCGCTGACGAGTCGGCGATCCCTTTGATTCGGGTTCCTTCAGACATACCGCAGCCTAGGGGTGCGATCGGTGCCCTTTCGATTCCTCCCTTGGTGGTGCTGGAAGATATCGGCCTCTTCCCGGGGGCTACCTACTGGATTGACCTAGCCATCGCCCAGCTACGCAGGAGGAGGGATCAGCTGCTCTTATCAGGTAATCCCGCTGAAATTCTCGCTGAGCGCTTGTTTGGCAAGATTCCCGTTATGCACTCGGCGGGGTCGATTGGGGCTGCGGGGGCACTCCGCTGGAAAGCACAGATCAATGAGAATGTGAAGTCTCCGGCCTTCTACTCGGTTTACCCCGAGAACTGCCATAACGAGATTACTGGGTGGGAGAACCTGCTCATGGTGACCAAAGAGAACCTGGCCATTGTATCGCTGCGCCATGACGGCGAACATCCGCAGGTATATAGGAGGATGGAGATCGGACGCACGCTACTTTCGGAGAAAGTAGCTTCATATTCGGAGTTTAGGGCCGAGGGCGATGGCGACTTGGCTCAACTTTTTGATCTGATCATTACCGGGGATTTCCTCTCCTTGCATCTTGCCGATCTCGCCGGAGTAGACCCGGGTCCGGTGCCCATTTTGGCTGACCTAAAGGGTCGACTTCGGAGCGAACTTTGATCCCATCTAGCGATGTATCCCTTTTTAGCAGGACAAAGTGACAGGTTCGCCAAAAAACCTGTCTCCAGGATTCAATTCTGGAGATCTTGACTAATCGTTTATCAGTGGCATTTTTGCGATCTGAATTTGAAATAATGTAATGACTATTCCCACCTGTTTGCTATTCGAATTCGGTGGCAGTGCCCTATAAGTTTGAGAGCCAGCCCATTCACTGGGGTACTGGCTGACTGGGCTACCGCGGCAAAGGCGCAGTCAGAGCTAGGCAACAACTCGATTGAGGGATTTGCCCCTAAAGGCGAGAATATTTGCATCCTCTGGAGGGAAAACACTTCGTTTTGGTCGGTCCCTTTGGCTTGGTGGTACGGTAGCATTTCGAGTGGCTCTTGGTAGGGTATTGCGCTTAGAAAAGTTAGTTGATAGGTAGGGGAATAGATGGATTTTGAAGTTGCTGACATGTCTTTAGCGGAACTAGGCCGCCAGAGGATTGCCTGGGCCGACGCTAACATGCCGGTTCTAACGAGCATCAGGGAGCGGTTTTTAAAGGAGAAGCCATTAGAAGGTATGGTGATTGCTGCTTGCTTGCACATTACGACCGAAACCGCAAACCTTCTAAGAACGCTTAAAGCAGGCGGAGCTTCGGTTTTTGCGGCTGCATCGAATCCCTTATCAACCCAAGACGACGTGGCTGCCTCCTTGGTGAAACACGAAGGAATACCGGTATTTGCCATTAGGGCTGAAGATCAGGAAACTTACTATCGCCACCTCGACGAGCTATTGGATCGTCACCCAACCATCACCATGGATGATGGATGCGATTTAGTCAGCCGGCTCCATTCCAAGCGCCCTGAGCAGCTAAAAGAGATGGTAGCTGGGACGGAAGAGACAACAACTGGAGTAATACGGCTCAGGGCTATGGAGAAAGACTCAGCCCTTGGCTATCCGGTAGTGGCGGTAAATGACGCAGACACCAAGCATATGTTCGATAACCGTTACGGTACTGGCCAATCTACCCTCGACGGGATTATCAGGGCTACCAATGTCTTGTTGGCCGGGAAAACGGTGGTTGTGGCCGGTTATGGATACTGCGGGAAGGGTGTCTCTTCGAGGGCCTCGGGAATGGGTTCCAACGTAATTGTTACAGAGATCGACCCGACTCGAGCGCTAGAGGCTTCTATGGACGGATTCAGGGTTATGCCCATGTCCGAGGCTGCTTCTCAAGGAGATATCTTTATCACCGTCACCGGTAACCGCGACGTACTAACTCGAGAGCATTTCGTAAAGATGAAAGACGGTGCTATTCTCGCTAACTCCGGTCACTTCGACGTCGAAATCGATTTGAAGGCCCTTCGTGAACTCGCTCCTGGTGAGGCCAGCAGGAAGGTTCGTCCATTGGTAGACGAGTACCTCGTGACCAACGCAGCTGGAGTAAAGAACCGAGTCATGGTTGTCGCAGAGGGTCGGCTGGTGAATCTAGGGGCTGCAGAGGGGCATCCAGCTGCGGTCATGGATATGAGCTTTGCAAACCAAGCACTCTGTGCCGAATGGCTTGTATCACAGGTCGGCCAACTAGCAAACAGGGTCTATCAGGTCCCTGTTGAAATAGACAAAGATGTTGCTCGACTAAAACTAGCGACGATGGGCGTTAGAGTTGACGTCTTGACTGCAGCCCAGGAGGAGTATTTGGCTTCTTGGACCGTCGGAACGTAGCTTTCCTGGCTTATAGGGCAGGAAAGACTTTATGAGCCAGCCTTCTCAGCCGACACTACGTTAACCCAATGCTCCAGCGAGGTTTGTGCGGTATCTTTAAAGGCAGGAGTCCAGGTGGGCTTTGGGTGAGTGATCCAGGGAGGTGCTATGCAGGTTTCGATCCGAAACAAGGGATGTGATCTCGGCGATGAGGCTCGCAAGATAGTCATTGAGAGAACCGAGAGACTGGGAAAGTATCTCGATGGCCTAGAGAGGGCGGAGGTTGCGTTCGCCCTTGAGCCAAACCCTTCCATATCTGACAATCAGATTTGTGAGGCGACTCTTTTCGGCCACGGTCACGTCGTTCGGGCGAAAGCGGCTGCACCAGAATTGCTAGGGGCGTATGACAGGGCCTACGAGCGCCTTGAGCACAGGCTTGAAAAGCTCAAGGGTAAGTTGGTCCGCCGTACCCACCCGCATCATCGCACGGCGAAGGTAGTCGACCCGCAGGTACTGTCGGACTCGCTAAGCGTACCGGTGACAAAGTCGAAGCAGTTCAAAATTGCCCATATGACCACTGACGAGGCCGTGTTTCAAATGGAGATGCTCGGCCACAGCTTTTATTTTTTCAAAAATAGTGACACCGGCGAGCCGGCGGTAGTGTATCTGAGGGGCGACGGTAGCGCCGGCGTAATTAACGCGGCGATAACTGAGTAATCGAAACTACTAAAGAGCCCAACTACGGCGGTCGAGCCTTTCGCTGACTACGATGGAGGGCAAATGAGTATTTTCACTAAAGTTCTGCGCGCCGGCGAGGGGCGTAAGCTTAAGAGGCTCGCGGAAGTCGTTCCCCTTATAAACGAGCTAGAACAAGAGATAGCGCTTCTTTCCGACGAAGAGCTTGCGGGCAAAACCGTGGAGTTTCGTTCGAGGCTGGAAGGTGACGAAGACCTCGACGATCTTCTCGTCGAGGCTTTCGCCGTCGTGCGTGAGGCGGCGAAGAGGACAATAGGCCAACGTCACTACGACGTACAGCTGATGGGTGGCATGGCGCTCCATTTCGGCGGGATAGCTGAAATGAAGACTGGTGAAGGTAAGACCTTAGTTTCCACCTTGCCGGTCTATTTAAATGCCCTTTTGGGAGAGGGTGTACACGTTGTAACGGTCAACGATTACCTCGCACAGCGTGACTCAGAATGGATGGGTCGAGTTTATCGTGCACTTGGCCTTACCGTAGGTAGGGTCGGTGCACACGATCTTTCGCCTGAAGGGAAAAGGGCAGCTTACAACTGCGATATCACCTATGGGACAAACACTGAGTTTGGATTTGACTACCTAAGGGACAATATGGCGACATCCCTGACAGATAGGGTCCAACGTTCTCACTACTATGCAATTGTCGACGAGGTCGACTCTATCCTCATCGACGAAGCGCGAACCCCGCTCATCATATCTGGGCCTTCTGATGAGGGGGCTCAGCTCTACTACCAGTTTGCTGGTATCGTTCGGTCTCTAAAAAAGGACCTCCACTATGAGGTGGATGAAGAGAAGAAGACCGTTATTCCTACCGAGGAGGGCATCTCTAAGGTAGAGCAACTGACCGGGATTGAAAATCTGTACGACATCTCGGCGATGATTCAGCTACACCAGCTCAATCAGGCGCTTAGGGCTAAGGAACTTTATCACCGCGACCGTGATTACATCGTTGAAAAAGGTGAAGTCAAGATCGTCGATGAATTTACTGGCAGGACCCTAGAGGGGCGTCGTTGGTCTGAAGGTTTGCACCAGGCCGTAGAGGCAAAAGAGAGGGTGAGGATCAAGGAGGAGAACCACACCTGGGCCACGGTTACCCTCCAGAACTACTTCAGGATGTATGAAAAGCTTTCCGGGATGACTGGTACGGCTGAGACTGAAGCCGCCGAGTTCGCTTCCACTTATGGTTTGCAGGTAATTCCCATTCCTACGAATCTGCCCATAAAGAGGGTTGATCTGGGAGACTACATCTTCAAGACCGAAGCCGCAAAGTTCGAGGCGATAGCGGATGACATAGAGCAGCGTTACTCCAAGGGACAACCGGTGCTCGTCGGAACCGCCTCGGTGCATAAGTCGGAGAAGCTCTCCCAGATACTGGCCAAGAGGTCGATCCCGCACAACGTTTTGAACGCCAAACTTCACGCTCAGGAAGCGCAGATCGTCGCACAGGCTGGCAGGATCGGGGCCATTACGGTTGCTACCAACATGGCCGGACGAGGTGTTGACATTCTCCTAGGAGGAAATCCAGAATCCTTAGCATTCAAGCGGGCAGCCGAGGAGGGGGTTGATTTAGCTACCGAAGAGGGTCTTGCGCTGATGGCCAAGATTTCAGAGGAGATTAAGGCTCAGTGTGCCCAAGACGCAGAGGTAATTCGGGGCTTGGGAGGACTTTACGTTCTTGGGACCGAACGGCATGAGAGCCGAAGAATTGATAACCAGCTGCGAGGCAGGTCGGGCCGTCAAGGTGATCCAGGAGAGAGTCGTTTTTACCTCTCCCTAGAGGACGACCTAATGAGGCTCTTCTCGGGGGCCGCCGTCGGGTGGCTGATGGATAAGACCTTTCCTGATGACATGCCCATAGAGGCAAAGATGGTTTCAAAAGCCATCGAAAAGGCGCAGACCACGGTTGAAGCAAAAAATGCTGAGATTCGAAAAGACGTGCTGAAGTATGACGAAGCACTAGACGAGCAGCGCAAAGTTATCTACCAAAGAAGACTCCAGGTGATTGAGGGTGAGGACCTTTCAGTCAAAACACTCGAAGTCCTTGGAAGCGTTATCGATTCGTTGGTTGACGAATATTGTGCCGGCGAGTATGTGGAGGACTGGGACCTTGAGGGCCTTGTGTCCGCGATGAAGCGATTTTGGGCCACGAAGTTTCTGATTGAAGACCTTGCCCAAGCGATAACCAAAGAGCAACTGATCGAGTCGATCCATCAGGAAGCACTCGAAAGTTATCAGCAGAAAGTCTCCCGGCTACCAGGCGGACCAGATATGGCGAGGCAGATTGAACGGGAAGTAATGCTGCTAGTCATAGATCAGAAATGGCGTGAGCACCTAGCTGACATGGACTACCTACGAGAAGGCATCAACCTAAGGGCCATGGGCCAGCAGGATCCGCTAGTGGCTTGGCAGAGGGAAGCCTACGCTATGTTCGGCAACTTGATGGCTCGGATAGACGAGGAGTATCTGCAGTATGTGATGCAGGTGGAGGTCGTAGAACCAGAACCAGTACAGATCGATCTTTCACAGGCAAGTTACTTCGGTGCAACTGATCCTGGAGATATTTCGCTACTCTATGCCGCCGAACCAGTTCCGTCAGGAGTCGTAGCGGGCCCAGGGGAGTCTGCTATACCAGACAACGTGATTCAATTTGGCGACCAGACTTCGACGCCGATTCGAAAGTCTGAGAGCGAGAAGATAGGTCGGAACGATCCCTGTCACTGTGGCAGCGGCTTGAAGTTCAAGAACTGTCACGGACGCTAGAGGAATATTTCGGCAACGGCCTGACAAGGGATCACATTGAGGGATTTTTCATCTGATATTGCCGAGCTTCTAGTTCGCGTTGAAAGTGCCAAAGCCTACCTAGGCTTCGAAGGGCTGATGAAGGAGCGCGATGATCTAGAGAAGGAGATTTCCGATCCTGAGCTTTGGAGTAATCCTGATAGGGCCAAGGCGGTTAGTAAGAGATTTACCCAAGTGAGCGATGACCTTGGTATAGTCCTGAAGGTCCAGGCTGAATTGGATAATATCCAAGCCGGAGTCGAGTTGGCCCAAGAAGAGGAATCTGAAGAACTCGAAGAGGAGATCGCTGGTTGGATAAGAAGGCTCGGTTCGGACCTTTCTGCCCTCGAGACGCGGTCACTGCTCTACGGTGAATTTGATGAGGGCGACGCCGTATGCGAGGTGCACGCTGGGGCCGGGGGAACCGACGCTCAAGACTGGGCTGAAATGATGTTCAGGATGTATACCCGCTTTGCAAGCGAGCGTGGTTTTGAGGTTGAAATTGACGAGGTAACCGAGGGACAAGAGGCCGGGATTCTCTCGGCAACCTTTATCGTAAAGGGCCGATATGCATATGGTGTATTCTCTGCCGAAAAGGGGGTCCATCGGTTGGTTCGAATTTCGCCATTTGATTCACAGAAGAGACGCCAGACTAGTTTCGCTCGCCTTGAGGTAATCCCATTCATCGAGGACCTCACTGCCGAAGTGGACATTGATGAAAAAGACCTTCGGGTGGATACATACCGATCATCAGGGGCCGGTGGCCAGCACGTCAATAAGACTGACTCTGCGGTGCGAATAACCCATATTCCAAGCGGAATAGTAGTCTCATGTCAAAACGAGCGTTCTCAGCACCAGAATAGAGCCAAGGCGATGCAGATTCTGGCGGCTAAACTCGCTGATCTACAGAGGCAACAGCGCAAAGATCAGATAAGCGCTATCTCCGGACCAGCGGTGGATAATGCTTGGGGCAACCAGATTCGCTCCTATGTTCTGGCGCCTTACCAGATGGTGAAGGACCACCGCTCTAATTTTGAGGACCGTAATGTCATCGGAGTCCTTGCTGGAGACTTAGAGGGTTTTAT
>JABEUO010000190.1 GCA_013044415.1 Acidimicrobiaceae bacterium | reverse complement strand
CTAGGTATCATGATCCATGGTTTTGGATTGCTGATAAAAAAAGTGAAGTAGACCCTGAGATCCTCATTTTCGGACCGAGATGCCCACCTATACTCGGCACGAGTTCAGGGTCGTTTTATTATCAGAGTCGTTTGAATAAAGGTGCATTCTTGGCTAGAGGTAGCAAGTGGAGCAGCAAGGGTGCCATTGCCACTTTGGCAGTACTGGTCCTGGTACTGGTGGGGCCGTTCATTTTTTTGAGCCGGGCCGGTAACGGTAAGAGGCTGCCGATTTCGGCAACCGTAGAAGTCAACAAAAGATCCAAGGGCAGTTCCACCTCGGAAACCGCCCATATCCAAGTACAGTCAACCACCAGCACGACTTTGATCCAAGAGCCCGGTGGGGGTCTCAACCTCTTTTCGAATCGGCAGATAGTTGCCTTTTATGGTCTGCCGGGTTATCCGACTTTGGGTGTGCTTGGAGAGACCGGGGCCAGGGCAGCCTGGGCATCTTTAGCTGCGGTTTCCCAAACTTATCTCCAACTAGGCAAGGAGGTTTTGCCAGCATTCGAGCTGATAACTTATGTCGCTCAAGCGAGTCCGGGGAGAGATGGAACCTATTCCAGGCGTATACCAGATAGCGTTATCCAGCACTACCTCTCCGTTGTCCGATCGAATAATGGACTGCTCATCCTCGATATTCAACCCGGACGAGGCAGTTTCCTTGCCGATGCCAAGACACTTGCTCCATTCCTATCCCAGCCCGACGTGGCCCTAGCATTAGATCCCGAGTGGGCTGTCAGCTCCAATCAGGTGCCAGGAAAGGTGATCGGTCACACTACGGGAGGGGAGATAAATAAGGTTTCGAAGTGGCTGGAGGGGCTGACCGCACAAAACAACCTCCCGCAAAAGTTACTCTTGGTGCATCAATTCAAGCAGTCGATGGTCATAGACAAGTGGGACACGAAACCAAGGCCTAGCATTGCGATCGTCTTCAACATGGATGGCTTTGGTCCATGGGGGATGAAGGTGAAGGCATACCAACTTTTGCAGTCCTATACCGATTTCGGTCTAGGTTTCAAGCTCTTCTTTCACCAGGATCCTTCGATTGGTTCACCGCAGCAGGTGATGGCATTGTCACCCCAACCAAATGTCGTAGAGTATCAATAAGTGCAGATTAAACAATGATGTGTATGCCAGGCGGAGCAACGCCCGTAGCGTATTGATCGTGCCACTGAGGCTCCCGTCTGTGTGTTAGAGCTGTTTCGCTTGTTTAGGATCAGACGACTTCTGCCACAACAGTGGTATTTGGCTTGTTTTCAAACCTGGAGGAGTGTCGGCTCTAGAAAGTCGATGCAAGTCGAATAGTCAAACCTACCTCTCCGACCTGCAACGACAACGGTTGGCTTCTCTAAAAACTAGAGGTAAACTTTCTTCCCGAGCAGCAATGTCTGCAACAGGGTTTGGGGTTTATTTGGTCCTGAGTTAGCCTGGCTGGCGTTACTCGTTTGTGAGTTGGAGGCCTTGGCCGAAGACTTCGAGTTTTTTGAACTCTCAATACCATGATCCCCGTCCCCATCATTCGCCTTTTTTGGGCCAGCGATGGTGGAATACTTGTTTATATTCTGCTGCATCCCTACAGATGAAATAGACAATCCGACACCTTTCTATTAAGGTCCTAGGATTTTCGGAAATTTTCGGAAATTCCTTTAGTCCGCCCACTTATCTACGCTTCAGGGAAATGATGATTGGTCGAGTGGGGTACTAAGTGACCTAAGGCCCATTTCATTGTGTTGTCGCTGGGCTCGACAACGAAGGCGTTGGATGTCACATCATGGCAAAGACCATTTAGGGTTTAGGTAATGAGTACTTTTCTTTCCCAAGTGAATGAGTCTTTTAGGTCACGGGCGATACCAACCCTGCTGGAATATGTGGGAATCCGGAGCCTGTCGCCGGCCTTCGAACCCGAGTGGGAGAAGGTAGGCGAAATTGAAAGGGCGATTGATCTTATCAAAAGTTGGGTCGAAGGCGCAGAAATTCCTGGGCTTACAACCCGGGTTTCTAGATTAAAGGGAAAGACCCCGGCTCTTGTCGTTGAAGTGCCTGGAACACGAGAGGGCTTAGGTTCGGTCCTCGTCTACGGCCATCTAGATAAGCAACCTGCTGAGGGCCCATGGTCAAATGGCGATGATCCCTTTAGTGCCGTTTTGGTCCAAGACGCAATATTCGGAAGGGGAGTAGCTGACGACGGATACTCATGCTTTGCAGCAATTACGGGCCTTGAAGTTCTTGCAAAGGAAGGCAAAGACTATCCAAGAGTAGTGGTTCTCATTGAGGCCAGCGAGGAAAGTGGAAGTCCTGATCTTGAATACCACCTGGAAGCCATCGAGAAGGACCTTCAAGATCTACGACTGGTTCTCTGCCTTGATTCAGGGGGTCTCGATTTCGAGAGGCTATGGGTAACGAGCTCTCTTAGGGGAAACCTGGTAGTGACGATCGACGTCAAGGTTCTCGAACAAGGTGTACACTCCGGATCTGCCGGCGGGGTAGTTCCTTCATCATTTAGGATATTGCGCTCCTTGCTCTCGGAGCTGGAAGAAGCTAGTACTGGCAAAGTCTTGCCTGAATGGCTCAACTCTGAGATACCAAGTCTCTATGTCGACCGTGCGATAGAGCTAGATCGACAGCTCGATGATCCTTTGGCAAAGGCTTTCCCGGTCGTAGCAGGACTGAACCTTTTAGGGCGGAGTGGTTCAGATAGGATCCTCAATCAGACCTGGCGTCCAGCTCTGGCTTTGACGGGCATTGAGGGGATACCCGAGGTGCACAGTGGTGGCAACGTGCTCCGTTCGCATACCAAGGCCAAGATCTCACTGAGGATACCACCAAATGTTGACGCCGAAGAGGCCCTGAAGAAGCTGGTCGAATTGCTGGAAAGCCAACCAGCAGAAGGTGCGCAAGTCGTAGTCGAAGTCGAATCGCCAGCCCAAGGTTGGCTTGCCCTTGAGCCAACAGATTGGGTGAGGGAAGCTTTAGATGCCGCATCCATGGAGGCCTTTTCACGACCGGCGGGCTTTTGTGGCGAGGGAGGGTCGATTCCTTTTCTTGCTACCCTTTCGTCGAAGTTTCCCCACGCGCAGGTTGTGGCTACTGGAGCATTGGGGCCGGGTTCAAATCACCATGGTCCCGATGAATCGTTACGCATCCCGATGGCCGTCGCAGTGGCTGGCGCAGTGGCGCATCTCGTTTCGAATGCTACTTCAATAGAGCCTTAATGGATTCCTTATAACGTTCTGCGGAGGCGCTATCCGGCATCTTGGACATGTGATCGAATTTGCCTAGGCTACTTCCGGACGCCAAGTGCAAAATTGCATTTGGTCGAGTGGGGGGATGTCCCAGTTTGAGGTCCTATCTATCCGTGGAAGGTCTTCTGGGTGAAAAAGGCGATCCAGGTGTTGGCGTAAGGGATGAAGCGAAGGCCAAGGCCGACCCCGATTCCCAACGCAATCAGTACCAGTGTGGAACGGTTCCAGGAACTGGTCGATGCCTTGGAATCTTTGGACCTGAGACGGATGAGTTCCCGGTAGCTGGTGTTGGTGGCCCTAAGTAGGTAGGCAAATACGTGAGGGACCATCAGGATAAACCACAACACAAATGAGGCTTCGTGCAATGGCTTCCACAGCGAGAAGGAGAGTCCAGTTGGGCCGGTCAGTGCGAGTTCTATACCACTGAACATCATCACAATGGTCGAAAGGATGATAAGTGGAGCGATTATCCGGAGTGGCATCCAAGGAGGCCCGGCGCTTACAAAGTCCTGTTTTTTCATATAGTACTGAGAGAATCTGTAGGTGGTGACGCCTATTTTGAGTGCCATAACCGGTACTAGGATCATCCCAACCAGCACGTGCAAAGTCAGCAGTTTTGAAATTATAGGTACTGAGATGCCTTCTACGGCCAAAAGAAGAAATAAGAGAATTCCAAGCAGCGACGTAAGCCTGGCGACGTATTTGACCCTAAATGACGTCCCTTTTACATCATTTTCGAGTTGCTCAGTTAGTGCTTCGTCTATGAATTTTTGAGAGAGCCCCCGCTCTCTACCCATTAGCTGCAATTCCGGATCTCCAAGGCGATTTTTGAATAGATTACTACGGTAACTAGGTTTAGGTGAATCCGAGATTAATGGACATATTTACAAATGGAAGTGTAAAAGTGCAGTGTTCAGCCACCCGATACTGGAGGAATCAGAGCTAACTCGTCTCCGTCAGAACATGGGGCGGACATATCTGCTGGTTCGCCATTGAGCCAGATTCCACATGAGGGCAGAATCCTGAGAAATTCCACTGGGAGCTGGTGTGAGGCGATATCGATCGATTCACCTACTGTGGTTCCTTGAATTTGCAGAGAGCTTGATCCAGCTGCTTCTCTGGCGGCTGCAAAAAAGAGTAATTTGGGCACGGTTAAACGCTAGTCATAATGAAGGGTCTATTGCGTTGGTCGGCAGAGGCGCCAGCCGTAGTTGTGTAATGACCAGTGTCAGTTGTCGTTTTCGGGTACTTCAATTCGTTTCAGTATCGAGTCGAGCTGCATTAGCTGGTTTTTAATTGTCGAAAACAACACGCTAAGATCTTCAGATCCTTCAACTGAATCAGATTCTGACGCCGATGCCAGGCTGCTGTTCGTTCCCGATTCGTAGTTAATCTCCATGCCAACCCAAGAGGCTAGCATTGATTACGTAGACGAAGGACCTAACTGCTACCCGGTGAAGCGTAGGGACATTCGTTTTTCACCCCATAGAGATGCTGACATTAGTCTGGCTGGCCGATATTTGGCAAAATTTTGGCGACCAGACCAATTGTGAATGCCGCTACTATCTTTAGAGCACAAAGCGATCCGGGCCGCTAGCTCATCGGGTAGAGCAGGGGACTTTTAATCCCAAGGTGCGGGGATCGAGACCCCGGCGGCCCACCAATTCAAATGCTATTTGGCACTCATGTTAACCCAACAAAAAACCCAACAAGGGATTGAAGTTGGAGGATTCGATGGCCGGAAGCATGAGGCTCGTAGCCAGCCCAGACACTTGGGAGCTGAGGGTCTATTTGGGCCGTGACAGCTCCGGGAAAGTAAAGCATAGACACCTCCGCTTTCGCGGATCAAAGCGCCAAGCCGAGAGAGAACTCGCTCGACTGGTATCCGAGCAGGAGGCCGGGCCGGAGCCAATTGTTGAGAGTGGGTTGAAATGGAACGCATCGACCACGATAAATGACGCAATTTCTGCCTGGCAGGCAAATGGCTGGGACGACTTATCCCCCTCCATCACTAGGCGCTACGAGAGCATTTGGAAGGTGCACATCAGTCAAGCCATCGGAAATCGTAAGATATCCTCACTCTCCACCTACGAACTTGAGCAGTATTACCGACAGATGAAAAATACGGGCCTAGCAGAAGCGACCGTACGCCAGACCCGTGCAATTATGAATCGAGCTTGTCGGCTCGCCCGCAAATGGAGTGGGGGAGTCCTACCTAACCCTGTAGCTGACTCGGAATTACCCAACTGGTCGATTTCGGACGAAAACCCAGTCCGGTCTCCGAGCCTTGAAGAGGTGCAACGTCTCATATCGGCTAGTAGCCAGATGTAACCAGTCAGCTCCCCTCGGCCATTATAAGCCCGTCACAACTCCGAATTCGAGCTAAATCCCCTGGTTGAAATATTAATAT
>JABEUO010000189.1 GCA_013044415.1 Acidimicrobiaceae bacterium | reverse complement strand
CGGTAAGGAAAGGCTCATTCTTGAGCGATCGTTGAGGATATAGTGATCCAAATTCACCCCAGCTGTCGACGATGATAGCAATTGCCAATCAACTCTTTAACAGGAGACTCGGCGCATAGACCGACACGGCACTGATCAACTCCTCCGTGTGATTGTTTGCAAGGATCGAAAGGCAAATCTCTTTGGCACGCGGATCCGAAAATGCCCCAAACGCTACCGCCGCATAAACAACCCGGTCCAGTTCAACGACAGAGGGGTCACCGGCTCTTGAAACGAGCGGACAAAATTGGCCAAAGCCGGACATTCTGAGCCTCGCTCCCCACTCAAGCATCCTTTCAAGGTCCAGCATCAGTGCGACCTTTGCGGCTGTCGCAAGCAGAATCGTGGAGTGGTCACCCCCGAGGTAGATCTGCTCAAGTATCCCGTCAGCGATTTTTGGTTCAAGCTGCAGGAACTGGGCATAGAAGGATTCTTGCCTCACATTTTTGACCGATCGAGCAAGTCGAGAAATCGGGATTGCCGCCTCCTTCATGAGCTCAACTAACCTGCCCAGATGGATATCAAGTACTCCATCGTTTTCGAAAAAGTCCAAGAGCAGTTCGGCCGCCTCCACCGGTCTTCCGAGTTGCGATAGGCATTCCACCATCTCGGGAACATAGTGGTCAAAGGCGACCTCCAGTCCATCGTTGCCAATCTCCGATACCGGTAATGACTGGAAGAGGGCGAGCGCTTCAGAATATCTTTCCTGTATCAATCGGATCCGTGCCCTAAATGCCATGGGCCGACTCATAAAATAAGACTTTTCTTCGAACTTTTCTAACCATTGTTCTGCAAGTTCGTGATTCTTCTCAAGGATGAGTGAATCCAAAATAAGTCCGAAGGAGGTGGCCTCCAACCAACGCCTCTCACTATCACTGGTGGCTGAATCATCCAACTTATTCAGAACTTCTATAGCCGTTTCACGGGCAGTCGGAAGATCACCCGAGAACATATAGGTACGAGCCTGCTGCATTAGCGCCTCGAGGCTCGAGACAACCTCAAAATTCTTACCGGCCAACTCCGTGTTTCGCTCAGTCTTGGTTCTCTTCGTCATCGCTTCATTCATGTAGCCAAGGTGGTCAATGGTCAATTCACGAAAGACGTTAGCCCCCAAGTCCTCAAACAAAAAATCGAACCTTGCCCTTCGCCTTACCCTCTCGTGCAGCGCTCCATAAAAGGCACCCTCAATCCGAAGGAAAATCCTCATCGAGACGTGACTCATAGAGTGAAATAGGCCATGGCCATAAAAGTTTCGTATCTTTATCTGCTTACACTCGGACTCCGAAAATCTTAAAACCGGTTCCGCCAACTTGGCTCGTACCTTCGTTGGATCCCCCAAAACCCTCTCATCCGCGTCAATCCACAGGATCCACCTTCCCTTGCAGTGAGATAGTGACCTGTTACGGGCTGCCCCAAAGTCGTCATCCCAGTAACCACGTATGACTTTTGCCCCAAAGGCTTCAGCAAGCTCTATGGTTGCATCCTCGCTACCGGTGTCGTAGACGACAATTTCATCCACGAAATCAGAGAGACTCTTTAGACATTCACCAATGTACTGCTCTTCGTTTTTAACTATTAGGCACCCGCTGACCAGGGGAAAATCCTCACGTATTGGGATCTGGTCCAAGTAAGGCTTCGCCTGCATGTACTTGCCTTTAGAGCTAACCAAGGAGCCGTGTGAAATGTATATTCCACCTGATCTAGCTGCCAATGCGAAAAATCCCTCAAAGAGGTCCTCGTATCTTTCACCTTTGAATACCCCTGGACCTAGCTCCTTGAGTCCGCTCTGCAGACCTTCGCTTCGAACGGCGAGGCATAGGTTGGAGGCTGCGCCTTCCAAAGTCACAAATCCGCGGTAATTTTCAATCCAGTCAATAGAAAAGCGATGTCGCTTTTGTTTCGAGAAGACCGCCGAGGCATCGGAAATTGCCACCGCCTGGGGACCGGTGCAAAAAGCAGATCTCGGTACCACGACGGAATCTTCCGGCAGTTTGTCGAATGTACTCACGAGTTCCGACAGCCAGGCGCCGTATCCCGCTACGCCGGGGGCCAAAAGAACGACAAAGTCCTTCGGTCGTGCCCCAAGGATCCCTGCTAGCTGGCTAGGAAGGTTAGCATCGAGAGGAACTAGAAGAAACGGATCTTTTTTTGCAGCTCTGATCCCACCGCAATTTACAACAACCAATTCGTCTATTTGTGACAGCGAACCTTCTAGCTCGCCCATCACCGACTTGAGTTGAGGGCGGTCATCTGCGAAAACAACCACAATCGATGAGCCGCTCATAAGTCTCTATCCTTACCCAACTAGTCCGTGCCTATTGCAGCAGGACAGTCACAAATTTTCCGCCACCATAGCCGCCAGCAACTGTTATCTCTGTGTCGATCCTGCTATCCTCGTCTCCGACGCCGAAGCAATCAGAAATCCCATCCGGTAGGTCGTCAGGGTATATGTAGACTCCACTCAGCTTCGCCCTCTTTGCATTCTTATGTCGGTCGTTAAAAAGGACAGTCAACACGTTCAATACTTCCGAGAAATTATCAAAGAAATTAGAAGGTATCTCTTTCTCGTCGTTAGCATCTTCGACCCCGCCGACCGGGACCATGGATAATGCAGCGCCGGCTCCGTTAGCGAGCTTGAAATCGGCATACACCACCACTGCATTAGCGGCTTCGCCGTCAACGTAGACGCCTACAACTCCGAGCTCCGAAGGTACTCCAACCGAATGAGCCCTCTTCACCACGACGTTTCGTCCAAGAAGAGTATGAAACATATTCTCAACGGCGTCCAAAGACGGCAATAAGAAGTTATGATCCGCCATACAAGCGACCTTCCATTCCCCCGCTATACAGGTGACTTATGCCTCAGGGCAATTAAATGGACAGGATAGTCACCAAACGAGACAACCGAACAGGTGCGCTCTTGGAGTGCGGTTGGATGCACCGTGCCATTGAAGAATACCGGCAGACCGAGCTTTAGCGTCGTATCAAATTCGACCATCCTTCGCTTGACCCCACCGCCGATCATATTTGCCAACTCATTCATAGCGTCCGCGATGAAGTCTTGAGTCACCTCTTCGTCCGGCTCCATAAAGAGCATCCGCTTCACAAGCCCTTCACAGTGCTCCCAACGGGCGGCGAAACCGAACTCATAGCTGTACTCAGCCCCAACCAAGGCTACGTAAGAACCTGGCAAATCTCTTGGAAGGGGGAATGTCGCCTCGGTAACTACTACCGGCTCATACCCTAGGCTCGTCTGTGCGAGCTCATCGGCCGCTTCGATCAGCGACGTTTTCCAAAATGCCATTCCGAGCGTCTGCACCGTCAAACCCCCGCCGCTTCGAGTGTATCCCTGAAGGTTTCCGCGGTAAATGGCTTCGAAATTAGGAAATTAGCACCGCCATTTCGAGCGGTCGCCATCATATCCGGGGTGCTCTCGGAAGTAACGAAGCCAAAGGGGGTCTTGCAGCCCTTGCCCCTAAGTTCAACTAGGAAGGTGTACCCGTCCATCTCCGGCATATTCCAGTCGCATAGGATGAGGTCTGGATCATGCTCATCTACTGCCTCAAGACCCTCGTAGCCGTTGGCGGCTTCGGAGAATTCTGCGTCCTCATAACCAGCTTGACGGAGTTGCCTCATCACAATCATCCGCATCGCTTTGGAATCATCCACTATCAATATCTTCACTGAACGAGCCCCTTTTTATAGGTCCAGAGCAGACGGTACCCAGGACTTAGAATCGGCATGGCGTTGAACAACCTTTACCGAAAAATACCGACCTCCCGCTTTGGTCCAAAGTTTTCGGCCCAACGAGATTGTATTGGCGAGGAAGGCGCCTGCAATTTGACCTACTACCCAAGCCGTTTGAATCCGACAACCCGATCCACTCGATGAAAAACTTAATTATTTAATTCATCAAGCGGCCATTGGAGCCCACTCCAAGTAAGCAATTGAAGAAGCACAAGGCTACGAATAACCAGTACTTGACATCATAAACAGACTCATAGATGCTCTCTGTTAACACAATTCTCCAACGGTTGTCTCCTGCAGTGGTCGCCGAAGGCTCCATTGTCAGTGCCAACTCAACCATCAGTTCAAGGATCTTTTTTCCTATTAAAGGTAGAGAAACCTCGGCCGACATTTAACTCATCTGTTCGCCATGGGTGGGTTGGCGGCTAGACGGGGGTAGGAATAATGACGCAGACCGTTGACAAGGTTATCTCTGAGAATTAT